>CAZHHF010000194.1:0-3926 GCA_964531905.1 uncultured Bacteroides sp. | reverse complement strand
GTCCCCTCAACCATCAACTGCGGCGACCGTTTCATCAATGCATGCAACAGCGCATATTCCCGCTCTATGATCGGCTACAGCCAGGACCGCAAGAAACTCGTCATCTGCGTAACCGACCGCGGAGCATCAACAAGTCTGCTATCGACCGTAGGCTACGGGACATCCTACCCACAGGGCGGCGACCTCATGAAATTCCTCGGATGCTATGAAGCTCTAAACTTCGACGGAGGCGGATCAACCCTGATGTGGACCGCCGACAATAAGATCGTGAACGTGCCGCGCGATGGAAGCGAACGTGCCGTTGGTAACGGATTCTTCGCCTACCTTAACACACCGGTCGACAACAATATAACCGAAATCCGATTCGCCGATCCCGCCAAGACACTCGACCGTAATGCCACCTATTCACCCGCTATCTTCGGGTATAACAAATACGGTGAACTCATCAACAAGAACGTAACCGGCTTCAACCTCACATGCCCTGCGCAACTCGGCACCGTGAACGGAACCACACTCAGCGCAACCGGAACCGGTTCTCACGCCATCACCGCTACCTATAACGGAATGACGGCCACTATGCCCGTAAGAATCGCCGGAACCTACGACGCAATCGAGGCGATCAACGCCGATGACGACAAAAACGTCGAATTCTTCAATCTTTCCGGAGTAAAAATCGACAATCCTCAACAAGGGATCTACGTTGCACGCAAAGGAAACTCGGTTGAAAAAATATTGATAAACCGATGACGACACCACTAAAAAAAATTACACCCTTCCTCATCCTTGCTGTTGCAGGAGGGTGTAATTCCTCTGAAAAAGTAACCGGAAACGAACCGGAGATTTTCACCCTCGAATCATCCTCGGGGATTGAAGCCACCATTACAAACTACGGCGCGCGTCTGATCTCACTGAAAATAAACGGGACCGACATTGTTCTCGGTCACGACTCCTTGCCGGCCTATCTTGCCGGCGACGATAATTTCGGAGCCGTTATAGGCCGATATGCCAACCGCATCGCTGATGGAACATTCACCATCGGCGACTCTGTTTTCCATGTTGAACGCAATCTGCCGCCCCACCATCTCCACGGAGGCGATAACGGATTCCACAACCGCCTATGGACACCTGAAGTAATCAACGATTCAACGCTCCGACTCACATTTCTCTCCCCCGACGGTGACGCAGGATTTCCCGGAAATCTCAACGTAGCGGTCACATACTCATTGTCAGCCGACACACTGTCGATCGGCTACACCGCCACAACCGACACTCCCACCGTTCTGAACCTCACCAATCATTCCTACTTCAACCTCTCGGGCAATCCCGAACACAACGTACTCAACCACGTACTATGGATCGGAGCATCAACCTACACACCAACCGATTCCACCATGATACCTACAGGCGCCATCGAGCCGGTTGCCGGAACTCCGCTCGATTTCACCACACCGAAACCCATCGGACAAGAAATCAACTCAGAACATCAACAGATGATCTACGCCAACGGATTCGATCACAACCTTATACTCGACGCCTGCGGAGATCTGTCCCAGCCGGCAGCGATCCTCTACTCACCTGAGAGCGGAATCAGCATGACAATCTACACCGATCAGCCTGCGCTTCAGCTCTACACAACCAACTCGATGAAAAAAGGAATGACGGGAAAACATGGAATACCCTATCATATCCACTCGGCAGTCTGCCTTGAACCACAGCACTACCCCGACTCGCCAAACCGGCCCGAATTTCCGTCAACACGGCTCGATCCCGGTAAAACATTCTATTCCACAACACGATACTGTTTCAAAAAACAACCCGACGGCACTCTAAAATGAAGAAATACCTTCTCGGAACAACACTGATCGCACTATTCCTCGTTGCGGTAATAACCGGTTACATTGTATCAGGCGGATTTAAACCGTGGATTGTATTCACCCTCTGCCTTATATTCATCACCGGTATTATCGACCTGATCTCGGTCAGCCGTGGAAAATCGGGAATCATAATGATGTTCCGCAACCTCTGGCTTAACATCCGCCACAATCCGAAACTGATACTCATTGCAGTCCCGGCCATAATCATTATCTTTTTTGCCGTACCCACCCTACTCCGTACCGCCATCTTCAATCAATTCACCTCAAAAGCCTACATCATAAAGGAAAGCGACAACGAAATATCCTATTCCATGTGTTATATTTTCGGGAACGCCGATATAGAGAATTTCCATATCGAACTAACCGACAACGAGATAGCGATTCTCAATCTTACATCACAAAACATTTACTACACCTGTCACGTCTACACCGACACCATTGACGGACACACCGATTATCGCTATTCCATTCCATCAAACACATTTGAGACATTCCAACACGACATCGACTACGTTCTCACTCAACCGCCCCACACGATAAAAAGAGAAAACGGAGAAACCGAATTTATATACTCACTCACGTTAGAATCAATGTAGTAAACATCCGGAATTACCCGCCATAGGAATAAAACAATCAGCCATTTAGCTATAAACCAAGTGGCTGATTGTTATATTTATGGCGCGTACACTCTTTATATCGATCTCACGCTATTTAAGCAGTGAGTTAAGATATTTTTCATCAGGTACCGACAACACTACATCTCGACCTTGTTCGCGTTCCGATTTGATGTAATCGTTCATTTCTCGGAGATTATCCATAAATGCCAAGTAAATATCCTGTGATACATTGATTGCAGAACCGTCGGTAAGGTCACATACATAGTAACCGTCCTTGATTGAGACATGTTTGTAAAAGCGGTAAATGGCAGCTTTTACCTGAGCCATATCTTCTTCTTTTATTAATTTTGAACGAGAATTAGGTTTGGTCAGGATATCCGAAATGCAAAGAACATTTACATCTATATATGCATTACTGTCAGTATCATTCTCTACATTATATTTGGCAGTATCAGCATCCTGCATTTTTGCTATTGGACTACTGGACCCATTAGAACATCCTGTCGATATAATCAATAGACTTATAATCGATAATATTAATTGTTTCATAATAATGGGAAATTAGTGTTTTAAAAGTATTAAAATCAATTGATAATATACTGATTATTAACAACTGCAAACATACAAACAAATCTTAAAAAAAACAAATTATTTAATTCAAATTAATTAAAAACTTTAACTAAATACTCAAATTATTTTACTATTTCAAACAAACCATACTTGTTTAAACTTTTTACATCTACCAACTTTACATTTAGAACATCCGCCGCTATACGAATAACATGAATGTACGGCCGTCCCAGACCATGCATCCGCCACTAACAAATTGATCCACAACGGATTGTAGGGCTGCTTCGCGGAGCAGCCGGGTCCAATTACCTCCACCCTAATGTAGGGAAGCACGGCCCGTGCGTCCGCCACCAACACACTGATCTACAATGAATTGCATTGTCACCTCGTGAAACAGCCACCGTTTCATCAACAGCGTCGGAGACGCTCAACATTCCTAACCTCAGGTGAAACCTGGGGCCTTGATTTAATTAGAATAATAGCATAAATTTGCCCGTTCAACATAAAAAACGTAATTTAGCGGAATAATAATCAATTCTGTCAACTATAACAAAAAAAACTACCACATAACATGTCTAAAGTTATTATCATAGGAGCAGGTGGAGTCGGAACAGTTGTCGCACACAAATGCGCACAGAACCCCGAAGTATTCACCGAAATCGTTATCGCATCAAGAACAAAAAGCAAATGCGACGCCGTGGCGAAAGCTATCGGAAAACCCAACGTGACAACCGATTCAGTCGATGCCGACTCTGTTCCCCAGCTCGTTGAACTCTTCAACCGTCACAAACCCGACCTCGTTATAAACGTGGCGCTCCCCTACCAGGACCTCACCATTATGGACGCTTGTCTCGAATGTGGAGTA
>CAZHHF010000193.1:0-3945 GCA_964531905.1 uncultured Bacteroides sp. | reverse complement strand
CGATCTCGGTTTCAACACTTCGTCGGTCGGTGATCAAACCGCAGGCAGCTCGGCTTTTTCGGCCGACATCGCCGGTTATTTCACTACCTATCCGATCATAGGTCGTAACGAGTGCCAGTGGTCATGGGGATGGAACATCTCTAATATCGGTACCAAAGTGAATTACAACAATGGTGCCGATCCGGCGTTTCTGCCCACGAATCTGAAACTCGGAACCACGTTTACTTTTCCTCTGGCCGATTATCATAATCTGTCACTGTCGCTTGACCTTAACAAACTCCTTGTTCCGACCCGCCCGCGCGAGAATGATTATGACGAGACTCCCGAAGGTCAGCTGGCCTATCTCGAAGCTCTTGAGGAATGGGAAAATATGTCGCCTATCACCGGTATATTCAAGTCGTTTTCTGACGCTCCCGGCGGAATGAAGGAGGAACTCCGTGAAATCTACTATTCATTAGGTGCGGAATATAACTATAACCAGCAGTTTTTTCTGCGTGCCGGCTACTATCATGAAAATAAGTTCAAGGGTAACCGCCAGTATTTCGGTATAGGCGCGGGATTCTCGCTTAACGTTCTGCGTCTCGATGCTTCCTATATGATAGCTACCGCACAGACTTCACCTCTTGACCAGACGCTCCGTTTCACCCTGACGTTCGATATGGACGGCCTGCGTGACATATTCGGTGGCAAACGTCGTTAATATCTACCGGTTATGTTCAGGATAGGTAACGGTTTCGATGTTCACCGGCTTGTTGAAGGCCGAAAGTGTATAATATGCGGAGTTGACATACCCCACAGCACCGGTCTGCTCGGTCACAGCGATGCTGATGTTGCAATCCATGCCTTGTGTGACGCTCTGTTAGGAGCGGCCGCTCTGGGCGACATAGGCAAGCATTTTCCCGACACCGACGAGCGGTGGAAAGGAGCCGATTCGCGTATGCTTCTGCGACGCGTGATCTCCCTGATAGGGGAGAAAGGTTACAGGGTTGTCAACGTTGACGTAACCATCATGGCGCAGGCACCGAAAATGCTGCCCCACATCATGAAGATGCGTGAGAATCTTGCCCAGGATATGGGGGTAGACATCGATGCGGTTTCAGTCAAAGCCACCACTACCGAACGGCTCGGTTTCACAGGTCGCGGCGAAGGTATTGCAGCGCAAGCTTCGGCACTGATCACAAAAATCCATTAACTAATTGATTCTCAACGATAATGTAGGGACGCACGGCTCGTGCGTCCGAATACAATGCATTGATTATCAAGCAATAACAAGCGGACGCACGAGCCGTACGTCCCTACATTTTAGTATGGTTGTCGGATTATTTGAACCGCATGCTTTGTGGAGCAGCCGCGTCCAACCGACTGTGTCGGAGACTCCGTTCAAATAACTCTCACTTTTTCGCCGCGGCTAACCTCAACGGGAATTACTGTTCCGTTTACTTTTACCTCGGTTTTTCCACCTGTTGCCGAGTAGATCTCGCAGCGGGTTATTTTTGCATCGTTCCATTCCATATCGATTTCGAATCCACCGCGTGCCTTGAGTCCGCGTGCCTTTCCTGACGCACTCCACTGAGCGGGTAGGGCAGGGATGAATTCAATGCGTCCTGGAGCCGACTGCACGAGCATTTCGGCAACTGCAGCTGTTCCTCCGAAGTTTCCGTCGATCTGGAACGGTGAATGGGCATCGAGAAGGTTAGGATAGGTTCCGCCTCCGCGTCGTGCATCATCACCTTTATAATTATCAGGACTGATATAGCGGAGCAGACGGCGATAGATGCGGTAGGCGCCGGCGCTGTCGTGAAGACGGGCATAGATGTTGGCACGCCATCCTGTACTCCATCCTGTTGTGTTGTCACCTTTTATTTCAAGAGTTCGGGCAGCCGCGGCAGCAAGTTCCGGAGTTTTTTCAACTGTGATATGGTGTCCCGGATAAAGTCCGATAAGATGTGACTGATGGCGGTGCTGCGGTTCAACGTCGTCCCAGTCGTGATACCATTCGAGCAGCTGACCATGTTTTCCTATCTTATATGGTCGCATCTTCTCTACAGCTGCCGATGCTTTTTCGATAAAATCTGAATCTTTTCCAAGCAGACGCGCAGCGCTTATTGCTCCGCCGATACATTCGCGGGCAACGGCAAGATCGGCTGTGCCACCATAAAGCGTAGCGCCACTGTAACCCTCGGAAGTTCTGAAAATGTTTTCGGGCGATGTCGACGGCGATGTTATCAGCTCGCCGTTTTTCTCAACAAGCATGTCGAGGCAGAACTGTGCGGCGCCCTTCAACACCGGGTAATATTCTTCGAGGAAAAGAGTGTCGGCGGTGAAAAGATAATGCTCCCAGAGATGTGTGGCGAGCCATGCACCTCCCATCGTCCAGTTGGCCCATGACGGGTGTCCCGACTGCTCTCCAACGGGATTTGCCATAGCCCAGATGTCGCTGTTGTGACACGCACACCATCCTCCGGCTCCGAAATAGTTACGGGCAACTTCAGCTCCGTTGACCGACATGTTTTTGAGGAACGAAGCGAGCGGCAGATGAAGCTCGGGCAGATTCGTCACTTCAGCCGGCCAATAATTCTCTTCAAGATTTATGTTGATGGTATAGTTACTGCTCCACGGCGGAAGTAACTGTTCGTTCCAGAGTCCCTGAAGGTTGGCCGGTACACCCTGGGTTCTCGATGAACTTATCAACAGGTAACGGCCGAAATTGAAGTAAAGTTCTTCAAGATCGGGATTGACCTGAGCAGAATCGGTGTAAAGTTTCAGCTGACGGTCGGTAGGAAGTGCGGCTATTGACGGATCGGTAGTACCGAAATCAATTTCCACGCGGTCAAAAAGATTTTTATAATCACGGGTGTGATTGTCGAGAAGCTGTTGATAAGTAAGGTTGCGGGCTTTGGAGATACGCCGGTCGGCAAGAGCTGTATAGTTACGTCCCTCAGTTGCGGGATTCTTGTCAAAACCGTTGAAAGAAGTCACGTTAGTGATTCTTATGATCGCCTCACGTACGTTTTCAAGAGTTACAGTGCTGTCGCCGGTGATAACTTTTCCCCCTTCGTTTTCAACATCGACGATCGTGCGGAACCTCATTCCGCGTTCAGGATCGTAAAAATGTTTGTTTTCGTTTTTAATTTTACGGTAATAAACAGGATATGAACGATAAGCTGCATAACCGTCAGATACAATCTTACCCGATTCGGTTTTAATGGAGTGGGGCAGACCTGAGTCGAGTTTCAACACCGCATTTATTCCGTCGGGAGTTTCAGCGGTGAGTCTTATCACGATCAAAGAATCGGGAGCCGAAGCAAAATATTCAGCTTTAAAAGGCTTGTTTCCAACATTATAACCCACAGTCGCTACAGCATTGGCTATATCGAGCGAACGGTTGTAAGCCGAAATATCATCATTATGTTTATAAGTTATCAACAGTGATCCGAGCGGCTGATAATTCTCGCTGTAGTGTCCCTGAAGAATATAATGGAGTGAATCGGCCGCACGGTAATCTTCCCGGTCAAGAGCCGCACGTATATCAGCCAATGCTTGGGCTGCCCCCTCGATTTTTTCATTTTTATCAGGTTCGCCGCTCCATAGCGTGATGTCATTCAATGAAATACGTTCCTCATAAGGATTTCCATAGATTATGGCGCCGAGATTTCCGTTGCCTATCACCAGCGACTCTTCAAAAAATTGAGCCGGCCGGTCATATTTCAGAATTTTATTATTGTCAGCCGAGATATTGAACAATGATAAAAGAACGCATGGTATTGCAATGAGGTACTTTGATTTCATTTTGAATCGATATGAATGATTTATTTTTGACGTACTGCAAAAGTAATAAAAAATCTGACTTTAAACAATGTTGATAACATTATTGACAATAATTATCAACACACTGTTGATAAATATCTAAATATACTATGAAATAATGATTTAGCATGTTGATAA
>CAZHHF010000192.1:0-3945 GCA_964531905.1 uncultured Bacteroides sp. | reverse complement strand
CTTAAATTTGTGTTATAGAAATAAACGATACGATAAAACAGATGTATCAACAAAGGCCGTAGAGACGGCCGGATTGAAAAATATACCACATCAAAGTAGATTGGGAAACTCTTCAATTTATTCATGAAATACCGAGACAAGCTTAGCCGTTCAATGGCGGGCCCCAACCCTTAACAGGGTGGCACCTTCGGGTTGCCCAGGCGGATTACAAAGGATGGCGAGCGCTCAAATCCTGTCATATCGGAGTTTCATCGCATCCTTTGGTGTGGATCTTATAAAGGACTTTGCTGCTGCAGGGTCCTTTTTTAATATATTAATTTAACTATGCGCATATCATCTTAAGGACGGATCTTATGTATCCATCCGGCGTTCGGCCTTCCGCTCGTATTAACCGGACAGGTATCACGTAGATGCGTTGTAAGATATGAGATACGCAGTTAAATTATCTCATTTATAATATATCCAATATGTCAATGTTCTCTTTGCAATAGTCGGCCTGCTGTTGCGCAGCAGATGATAATCCCAGGTGGTCAACCGCTGGAATCCGCCAAATTGGTTTCTCCCTCCGGAGTGGCGGTTCGCTCGGAAATCAGCACAGCTTAACCGCATGACTCTTCGGTCTTTGGCGCTGCCGTGTCAATGATATACTTCGCGATAATGTGGGGGCGGTTGACTCAGTCCCGTATCGCTCTTCGGCATCAGGGACTGCCTTGTCTATTATCAGTCGGCCCGGTTCAACGGTCAGCCTGACATTGCGATTGCAAAGTTAATAGGCTGAGAGAGTGGGCCGACGAAAAAGTGTTACTGTAAAATGAGGAGGATCGGTCGGAATTAACGCGGGATTTAACAATTTACCGATTAAGTATCAGGAGGTTGATGGCGCGGTTTAACAGAGGTTAAAGTTGCCGGATGGTATCAATTACACCTACCGTAAGTGGAATTTGCAAGCAGCGTAGTTCAATGTTTGATATTTTTTGTATTTTTGTAGAATTGAAAATGTAATGATTAAATAAATGAATACGACCATTCTTGCTCAATTATATACTCAAACCACAGGAACCCCCCCGGCTGAAATCATAGAATTACCGGCATCGGGTTCAAACCGTAGATATTTCCGTCTGACAAGCGAAGGAAATTCCCTAATAGGTGCAATCGGAACCAGCCGCCAGGAAAATGAAGCGTTCATCTATATGGCAGATCATTTTGCCAAACAAGGGCTACCGACTCCTCAGGTAGTTGCTGTTTCTCCCGACAGGATGGCATATCTGCAGAATGATCTTGGCGACGTATCTCTGTTTTCAGCGATAGAGAAGGGGAGACTTACACGTTCGTTCGGCAGTGAGGAGCGTGAACTACTTATAAAAACTATAAGATTATTACCCGATATACAGTTCCGCGGCGCCGAAGGTTTTGATTTTGACAAATGTTATCCCGCTTCGACATTCGACATGCGTACGATAATGTGGGATCTCAATTATTTCAAATATTGTTTTTTGAAAGCTACCGGTCTCGATTTTCAGGAGGATCTTCTCGAGGATGATTTTCAGAAAATGGGCGAGGAACTGATGAAAGCCGACAGCAATACGTTCATGTACCGTGATTTTCAATCGCGTAATGTAATGATCAACAATGGAAATCCGTGGTTTATTGATTTCCAGGGTGGACGCCGCGGACCATGTTATTATGATGTGGCATCGTTCCTCTGGCAGGCAAAAGCGAATTATCCCGAAAGCCTGAGGAATGAATTGATAGAAGAGTACATATCCTCGCTAAAGAAGTATATCAATGTGGAGAATGATGAGTTCCATAGCACATTGCGCCATTTTGTTCTTTTCAGAACCCTTCAGGTTTTAGGAGCGTATGGTTTCCGAGGTTATTTCGAAAAGAAGCCCCATTTCATGCAGAGTGTACCATTCGCGATCGCTAACCTAAGAGCATTGCTGAAAGAGCCATATACGGCCTATCCGTATCTGAACTCATTATTGTGCAAGCTTGTGGAAATGAAACAGTTTACCGATGAAATTCAAAAACGGCAGCTCACTGTAAAAGTTATGAGTTTCGCGTATAAGAAAGGTATTCCTAATGATGCGACAGGTAATGGAGGCGGATATGTGTTTGACTGCCGTGCGATAAACAATCCCGGAAAGTATGACCGTTACAAACAGTTCACCGGTCTGGATAGCAATGTGATCGAATATCTTGAGAACGACGGTGAGATCCTTGATTTCCTGAATCATTGCTACGCATTAACCGATGCTACTACCGAACGATATATAGAGCGCGGTTTCACAAATTTAATGGTTTCATTCGGATGTACCGGCGGACAGCATCGGTCGGTCTACTGTGCGCAGCATCTGGCAGAACACCTGCATAAAAAATATAATGTGAAAGTGGATCTGATCCACCGCGAACAGAATATCGAACAGCAGTTCTTACCGTCAGACACCAACCGATGAAAGCCATTGTTTTCGCAGCAGGATTAGGCACGCGTCTGCGTCCGTTTACAAATGAGCATCCGAAAGCCCTTGTGGAAGTCGGAGGTGAACCTATGCTCGGTCACGTGTTGCGTAAGCTGATCGCGGCGGGTGTGAATGATGTTATAATAAATGTGCATCATTTTCCTGAACAGATAACGGACTATCTTAAGGCCAATAACAACTTCGGTATAAATATAAGTATAAGTGATGAATCGGATCTTCTTCTCGATACCGGAGGCGCATTGATTAAGGCAGAGAAACTTATTGATTTAGAAGAGCCTCTGATGATTCATAATGCCGATATTCTTACTGATTTTCCTGTCGAGGAGATGCTCGGCGTCCATGAAAGGACAGGAGCAGATGCAACCCTTCTGATGGCTGAACGGAAAACATCGCGTTACCTATGTTTTGATAATGAGTACCGACTTAAAGGGTGGATAAATATGTCGACCGGAGCGAGTCTACCGGCGGGGTATATACCCGATTCAGAAGATATAAGACTTGCATTCGGCGGTGTGCATATAATCAATCCGAAAAAAATCATCCCGGGACTTAAAAAATTCGCGACATCGGAGGTGTTCTCAATTATCCCGTTTTATTCAAATAATGCTAATGAACTTGATATAAAGGCATACTTACCTTCAAAACCGTACAGATGGCATGATATAGGTAAACCGGAGTCACTCGAAGCTGCAAGAAAAGAATTCATAATGAAAAATAGTTTTTGAAAAAATATTTCCACATTAAAAAAAGATTAGTAACTTCGCAGCGTAAAAAAAAGAAGAATTAATGACTTCCGACAGAATTCCATCTGTAATCAAACATTCCTATGGCATCCTCAAATTTTATGGGGTAGCCGGTAAAAATGCGAAATTACCGGTAGTCATTACAATGAACAGTATGTTACTAAACACATAATACATCGTATAGCGCCCGATTTTATCGGGCGCTATCTGTTTCCAATAGGTTTAATTAAATAAATAGTCAGTATGTCACAATTAAGATTCAAAGTAGTAGAAGAGGCTTTCGACAGAAAGGCGGTTCCAGTGGAAATACCTGTAGAGCGGCCTGAGCAGTATTATGCAAAATATGTGTTCAACCGTAAAAAAATGTATGAATATCTGCCGAAGGAGACTTATGATGCTTTGGTATATGCGATAGATAATAAAGAACCTCTTTCACGCTCGCTTGCCGACAGTGTAGCCGACGGTATGCGCCGTTGGGCGATCGACAACGGTGCGCGTCATTATACACACTGGTTTCATCCGCTAACCGACGGTACCGCAGAAAAACATGATGCGTTTATCGATCATGACGGAAAGGGTGGAGTAGTAGAAGAGTTTTCGGGCAAACTACTTGTTCAGCAGGAACCTGATGCATCGAGCTTCCCGAACGGTGGTATAAGAAATACATGTTGGAGTACAGTCACTGCGTGACTATTGACAAGCAAAGCGGAGAGGTGCTTGCA
>CAZHHF010000191.1:0-3958 GCA_964531905.1 uncultured Bacteroides sp. | reverse complement strand
GTTGAAACAGCTTCGCCATTTGGTCGGCAGTAAGCCACACAGATTCATTGGCAAGCCGAACCTCAATTTTCGTCTCGCCTCCCTGCGTCTGAAAAAGTATTATCTGTCCGCTATCCATTTGTTAATAATACTCATTATAAAGTGCTGATGATACAAAAGTACATAAAGATTCGCGGATTTTTATGTACTTTTGCTTTTAATTTGAATAATGGCAGATTGTTGAATAAATTTGTGAACAAGCTTATCTGATAAATCATTTATATTAAGTATAGACAAATGAAAATTACAGATATGAGCAAAAAAACAATTTATGCGCGTTTTCAGGAGATGGTAAATAAGTATCCTGAAAACCCTGCGATAGTCGAGGATAACCGCACGATAAGCTACTCACAACTTGATGGAATGGTTAATTCCATACTCGCTAAATTTTATGATCATAAACCTGAATTCGTGGGCATTGTAATGCACCACTGTGCTGAGCAGATCGCAGCTATGCTTGCAGTGTTGAAGAGCGGGGCAGCATACGTTCCTGCCGAACCGTTTCTCCCGAAAGACCGAATAGATTACATGATGAAGACTGCCGGGGTAAAGCTGGTGATCACAGATGAATACTGCGAGGACCTGACCCCTGCGACAGAAAATTTCGAAGACCGTTCGACTCCAGATGGGATTGCATACATTCTCTATACCTCAGGCACCACCGGGAAGCCGAAGGGGGTGATTCAGGAAAACCATTCGGTGGTCAACTACTGCGAGGCGTTCGAATCCGAGATGCATACAGGTCCGGGAGATGTAATGCTCCAGTATTCGGTATGCTCGTTTGACATCTTTGTAGAGGAAGTTTTCACAACTCTACTCAATGGCGCCACACTTGCAATCCCGACTATTGAAGTGCATAATGGTCCGCTCAGTGGCTTGATGGACTTCTGCACACGTCACGGTGTGACAATCATCGATGGTTTCCCGTATCTTATAGCCGACTTGAACAAGAAGCCCGATCTGCTTCCGAAATCAGTAAATCTGATTATCAGCGGTGGCGACGTGATCCGTGCAAGCTATATCACTAATCTGCGTGACAAGGGGATAAGGATCTACAATACTTATGGTCCCTCGGAGACTTGCGTATGCTCCAACTATTATCGTGTCGATAATGCTACACCGCTTGAAGACGGCACATTCTCTATCGGTAAGGCTATAAAAGGGGTAGAAGTTAAGATTCTTGATAAAAATCTTAAGGAGGTTCCCAAAGGAGAGGTAGGAGAGATATGTATCTTCGGCGAAGGTGTGAATCAAGGATATCTCGGGAATCCTCCCGAGCAGGCAAACTTCGTGACGCTTCCCGATGGTACGCGTCTTTACCGTAGCGGTGATATGGGCTACGTGCTTCCCGACGGCAACATGGCATTCCTTCATCGTCGCGACGAGCAGGTGATGATACTCGGCAAACGTGTTGAGCCTGAGGAAGTGGAGAATGTGCTGAATGAGTATCCCGAAGTGGAGCGTGGTATAGTGCGTGCTTTCCTCGATGAGGGCGGGCTGCACTATCTTGTTGCATACATAGTTCCTCGCAAGGGCTTCTCCCTGCATGATGTTCGTGAATACCTGAAATCAAAACTCACTGATTTTATGGTTCCTGAGTTTTTTGTTGAGGTTAACGAACTCCCACTCACCCATCGAGGAAAAATCGACATGAAGTCACTTCCTAAAGTATTGAAGGAAGGTAATTATAAGTAATATTAAAGCATAACTCAATGGTTTCGCTTAAAGTAATAAAGGATGTTCCAACATTGATGAGTTGGCGTGAGGAGGTAATTGCACATGTTTTCGGTCAAAAGGCCGACGAAACGTTGCTCATGGCCAACCGTCAGTATTATGAAAAGCATATTTCCGATAACACTCATCTTGCTGTTGTTGCCGAAGATAACGGAGTGGAATGTGGTTGTGGCGCGGTATGCTTTACCGATGAACTTCCGTCGCCGGATAATCTTTCAGGCAAGTGCGGCTATCTGATGAATATATATGTACGCGAATCTTTCAGAAATCGTGGAATCGCTCACAAGATAGTCGCCTATCTTATAGAGGAAGCTAAGCATAAGGATTGCGGGAAAATATATCTGGAAACCACATCGGATGGTCGGTCCATCTATAACTCTCTTGGTTTCCGTGATATGCCTGATATAATGAAATATCATAATAAGCTAAAGGAATGTTGACCAGCGGAAAACTCGGTTTCTGGGGACTGACAGCTCTTGTGTTCGGGCTTATGGTAGGTGTGGGTATCTATAATCTACCGCAGAATATGGCTTCAGTCGCGTCTCCAGGTGCGGTATTGATTTCATGGATAATTACCGCTCTCGGTATTCTGCCTCTTGTATTCGCGTTCAAGTGGCTGAGCATACATTATCCTCAGTATAATGCCGGGTTATATCAATATGCACAGGCAGAGTTCGGTAATTATGCCGGATTCAATATCGCATGGGGATATTGGTTATGCACGGCATTCTCCAATGTGGCTTACGGTGTGATGCTAAATGATTCATGTGGCGCATTTTTTCCGAGATTACTGAATCACGGTTGGGAGACGGTGATGTTCGGGTCGGCGCTGATATGGCTGATGTATTTTATCGTATCCCGCGGGATAAAAACGGCAAAAATCATCAATACGCTTTTGGCCGGTGTGAAAATTGTGATGCTTGTATTTATTATCACGGTCTTTATCTTGTTTTTCAAGATGGATCTGTTTGAAACGGATATCTGGGGAAACCTTTCAGGATTGGGCAGTATCGCTACTCAGGTTAAAAGCACTATGATGGTTACGCTGTTCTGTTTTTTCGGTGTTGAAGGAGCAGTGATGATGTCAGCCAGAGCAAAACGAAACTCGGATATCGGTCGCGCCGGTATTACAGGATTTTTCATATCATTGGTTCTGTATGTATCCGTTACCATGCTCTGCTTCGGTTTGATGACTCGCGCTCAACTCTCCGGTCTTCAAGATCCGTCTATCGCATATATTCTTCGTGATACTATCGGTGAATGGGCTTATTGGTTTGTGATATGTGCGGTAATAATTTCCCTTCTCGGCGGCTGGGTGGCCTGGACACTTGTAGTTGCCCAGGTCCCTTACGAAGCATCTTTGGTAGGTATTTTGCCCCGTTCGTTTCAACGGCTCAATAGTCACAACATGCCTGCCTTCGGGCTTTTTGCATCGAGCGTTGTTATGGAACTGTTCCTGCTGATGGTTGTTATGGCCGACAATGTGTATCTTGCATCTCTAAGGATCACGGGACTCATGATCATTCCCTGTTATTTCTTCACCGGATTGTTCCTGTTGAAGAAAGCCGATACGTGGTCAATAAGAGTGTTGGCTATCGTCACATCACTATTCTGCCTGTGGATGGCGTATGCGGGTGGACTTAAAGAAATGATGATGACATCTGTTTTCTATATGCTGGGTATAGGTTTCTATGTCAAGGCCCGTAGAGAGGCTGATCCCGGAGCCTGTCTGTTCACTCGATATGAGAAATTGGTGTTATGTCTATTGGCTGCCTGTTCCATCGTTACAATAGTTTTATTTATAATATAGTGGAAAGATGATTCAAAATATAATGATTGGCAAACTTAAATGTCAATGTTGCCGACAAAACAGTTCCAATAAAATCGCTTATATCCTTTATCCGATGGATATGCTCTCTGATTGGGTAGAACCGGCGAGCGAAAAATATAATGTAACGATAGTAGTGGTCACAGGGATGGACTGGCAGAACGTATTTAGTCCGTGGCCGGCTGCAGGTGTACCTAAAGGTAGT
This sequence comes from uncultured Bacteroides sp., assembly GCA_964531905.1. Taxonomy (GTDB): domain Bacteria; phylum Bacteroidota; class Bacteroidia; order Bacteroidales; family Muribaculaceae; genus CAJUPY01. Next base: position 152 of record CAZHHF010000191.1, on the reverse strand, counting down.
TCTGATTTCAAAGGTGAAGCACCGGAGTTTCTTGTGACTTTACAAAATGAAGTTATCACACAGGTTGAGACCGCTCTTAATATGGGAGAAGATACTGAACGCACGTTGGTCGGTGTGTCAATGTCGGGGCTATTCGCACTATGGCAATGGAT
>CAZHHF010000190.1:0-3990 GCA_964531905.1 uncultured Bacteroides sp. | reverse complement strand
TAGCCATATCTGTAAGCGAAATATAATCATCGCCGTCAACTCCGATTATGGTAATTGGAGTATTTTGAACCGTTATTTTTGCCATTTGGGGATAAGCGTTTGATTTCTAATGCAAAATTAAATAAAAATCTGACATATCAACGTATTAGCCTGCTTTTCAGCGATGCTTCATGAAGATGGAAGAAAGTTTTCGTTTAAAAATCGGTTTAACCATAAATTTTGAGTAATTTTGTCACCCCAAATCTAAAAACAGAAACTATTATGGCAAATTGGTTTGAATGTAAAATTCGCTACGATAAAATGCAGGAAAACGGTTCGATAAAGAAAGTCAACGAACCATATCTCGTTGATGCGCTTTCTTTTACCGAAGCTGAAGCAAGAATAATCGAAGAAATAACACCTTTTATATCGGGTGAATTCTCGGTAGCGGCAGTAAAACGCACAAAAATTTCGGAAATATTCCGCGATGACACTGCCGACCGCTGGTATCTTGTCAAAGTTGCGTTCATCACTATTGATGAGAAGACGGCTGTAGAGAAAAAATCGGTGGCTCAGATTCTTGTTGCCGGTGCCGATTTCAAAGGTGCATACGATAACTTCATGGAAGGTATGAAAGGGACTATGGCCGACTTCGAGATCCAGTCAATAAGCGAGACCCTCATTATGGATGTTTATGGAGTCAAGCTAGGCGAAAAAGCACCTTCCAAACCCAAAGACGAATAAACACCGATTCACGAAACATGGCGATAGCCGACAAAATAAAATCCATCCGACAGCAGCTCGGTCCTAAAGGGGTTGAGCTGGTAGCCGTATCCAAATTCCACCCTGTCAATGAGATACAGGAAGCTTACGATGCCGGTCAACGTATATTCGGCGAAAGCCGTGTTACCGAGCTGCTCGACAAGATTCCACAGCTTCCGGCAGATATATCATGGCATTTCATAGGCCATCTGCAGACCAACAAGGTGAAGCAGCTCGTGGGCAATGTAGCAATGATCGAAAGCGTTGATTCACAACGGTTACTTGACCTTATAGATGCCGAATCGGCAAAAAAAGGAGTGATCACACGGGTACTTATGCAGCTGCATGTCGCTATGGAAGAGACTAAATTCGGATTCACGGTCGATGAACTGCTCAGCTACTTCACAGACCGCCGGTTCGAAAACCTCAAGGCGGTTCACCTGTGCGGCGTGATGGGGATGGCAACCAATACCGATGACACCGACCGTATACGCAACGACTTCAGCCGCATCGCCGACACGCACCGCAGGATTCTCGGGATAGCTCCCGACTTAGTAGGTTTCGACATTGTGTCGATGGGTATGAGCGATGACCGCGACATCGCTATCGAAAACGGATCGACACACGTAAGAATCGGTACCGACATTTTCGGACCACGTCAATACTGATAGTAAAATAACAAAATCAGGATCCCGCTCTCAAACGTAGAACAGGGTCCTGATTTTTTATCAATTATTCTTTTTTACTTCTTAACCGGAACCACATATACGGGACATCCTTCTCTTCCGGGAGCGATGGAATACTTCGGATAACAGAACACATATCCCTGCTCGGTAAGACCCACATGATAGATTGGGAAAGTCTGCACCGTCCAGCTATCCCGTGAGTTATTTCCAACCCAGTCGTTCACCATAGCGAGATACTGATCAACATTCATATCGTCGCTGTGACTTATAACCGCAACCAGATCCTTCCGTACTTTTTCCTGACGGTTGGTCGGGACAAGATTATAGAATCCCATCGGACTACCGGTCTTGAGATCAAATGTAAGAAGATAGAAATCTGTTTCTCCGTGAGCGCCTCCATAATATCCCTGAGCAGCCATTGAATAAGTAACGTAACTTTCATTGGCCCATACCGGACGGAGATCAATGGAAAGACTTATGCCGGGAACATTGTCGGACTTCGCCTGCGGTATCACAACCTCCATAAAACTATTTACGGCATTATCGACTATCTCGGTCAATCCATTTACATCAACCATATAAACCGAGTCAATGCCTATCGATCTGTCGACCGAATCCTGATCAATATCAAAACCTGCAATCGCATCATGGATATACTTTGCCAGCGCACCGTTTATATTGTCATTGCTCGCATATACATCTATTGCAACATAACAGCTTGAATCACCGGGGACCATAGCTGACCGAGAGATACGGGTGGATGCAAAATCAGTACCGTCTAAATCAAGAACCGTATCGGCTACCGCATTTTCCATCGATGGATTACGGAACTGCTCACCGGCATATTCCACATATTCAACCGGTTCGGAATCGGCTGTTGTTGTATTACTTTTACACGAAACCGCCATTCCGGCGACCAATGAACCGACTGCTACTACACCGGCAAAAAACAATTTATTATTCATAATAATTAAAAATCTGATATGTTATTGAAATAAATAGTCGTTATCACAATAACGCGTCATCCGACTCTTTTGTTGACATATCGACGACTACATTTCGCCACCAAGCACTAACAAGCTGATATTCAGCGATATTACATTAGAGTCAAAGATCCGCCGGCCTCTTGCACCACTCATGATTTTTCGCTAATTTTGCAAACTGAAAATTAATTTGCAATGAGCATACTCGATATCGTCATCATAGTAGTGTTTGTCGTCTCGGCAGTCTATGGATTCTGGCGCGGCATTGTTGTACAGATCAGTGCAATCGCAGGCGTTATTGTCGGTATTCTTGCATGCCGTCTGTTCGGGCCGTGGGCAACCGACCTTCTGACCCAGGTTCTGCCGCCGCTGAGTTCATCCCAGTCAACAGCAATCTACATCAACTCGGTGATAGCCAATGTAATGCTCTTTATTCTCGGAAACACATTGGTCAGAGCATTTGCCCACATGGTCAAGACTGTGGTGAAAGCATTATTTCTCGGAGTTGTCGACCGCACACTCGGCGCATTATTCTCCATTTTTGAATGGATGCTCATTCTAAGCATAATACTCAACATGTGGCAGGCTGTAGATTCAAGCCGCAACGTGAATTCATACTCCACTCTCGCCAACGGTAAAGCGGCGGCAGCCGTGATTGACCTCGCGCCAACCGTATTCGGATTCACGTCGCTGCCAAAGATATTCTGACACTTTACCGCAACCGGCCGATGAGTTTAATTGTTTCTAATATAATCATGAGTTCTGTAACTTTCAATATAGCACAATGAACAAGATCAATAATAACGGCGACCAGCAATCCGACAGCCGCAGCGCTATCGATAAAGCGACCGCCGATGATTATAAATACGGATTTGTTTCCGACATCGACACCGACATCATCCCTAAAGGATTGAGCGAGGAGGTTGTACGACTGCTCTCGAAGAAGAAAGGAGAACCTGAATGGTTGCTCGATTTCCGTCTGAAAGCCTACCGGCACTGGCTCACGCTCAAGATGCCGCAGTGGGCGCATCTTACAATTCCCGAGATAGACTATCAGGCTATCAGTTATTATGCCGCTCCCGTAAAAAAAGAATCGCCTAAATCTCTCGATGAGGTTGATCCCGAATTGCTGAAAACATTCGATAAACTCGGTATTCCTCTCGAGGAACAGAAACATCTGTCGGGTATGGCTGTCGATGCCGTGATGGACTCAGTTTCGGTAAAAACGACCCATCGCGAAAAACTCGCTGAACTCGGAATTATTTTCTGCTCATTCTCTGAAGCCGTGCAGAACTACCCCGACCTCGTGAAAAAGTATCTCGGTAAAGTAGTAAGCTACCGCGACAACTTCTTCGCCGCGCTCAACTCGGCCGTGTTCAGCGACGGATCATTCGTATATATTCCTAAGGGTGTAAGATGCCCGATGGAACTTTCAACCTATTTCCGAATCAATGCTGCCGGAACCGGTCAGTTTGAACGCACGCTGATCGTTGCCGACGACGATGCCTATGTAAGCTATCTTGAAGGCTGCACAGCCCCGATGCGCGACGAGAACCAGCTCCACGCCGCTATCGTGGAAA
>CAZHHF010000189.1:0-4013 GCA_964531905.1 uncultured Bacteroides sp. | reverse complement strand
ATAGGCCATCTGCGGCGTCGCTATCGGAATTCGACTTCAGTCACATACTACATGTATGTTCCTTTCAGCCTCATCCTCAGCTCCTTGCATCTGACCCATCCTGACAAACCTTAAAGCGGCTGTGCCAAAATATTTAATTTTTGACGCAGCCGCTTTTTATAGTTTGTCAACTATATTTTGTCAATAAACAATATATTTGTTACATTTGTGGATAAAACGAATAAAGGATATGAAAAAGCGACTGATCTGTATTTTTTCGGCTATTATTGCATTATCGGTTATGGCCGCTGATACTGTGACAGTTCTATTGCCTCGTCCGGATAAACGCGGTGGAGAACCGTTAATGAAGGTTCTTGACGGCCGTCATTCCGAGCGAGAGTTCTCAACTGATACGCTTAGTATAGAAGATATGTCCAATCTCCTATGGGCTGCCAACGGGGTGAACCGGGTTGACGGCAAGCGAACCGCGCCTTCGGCAATGAATCGTCAGGAAATAGATATTTACGTCGTTACAGCAGATGGCGCTTATTCTTATAATCCTCATGCTCATCAGCTGGAACTTTTAACCAGAGGTGATTATCGCGATGCAGTAGCCGACAGGCAGAAATTTGCAGCCGATGCACCTGTATCGTTGATCTTGGTCGGGAATCTCGACCGTTTCGGCAGGGATGATGAGAATTCACGGATGATGGTAGCGGTAGATGCCGGTATAGTATGCGAGAATATCAATCTATTCTGTCAATCAGCGGGGCTATCAACCGTGCCTCGCGCAACAATGGATAAAAAACGCCTGGCTGAAGTGCTGATGCTTAGCGATCGTCAAATTCCTATATTGAATAATCCGGTGGGTTATCCTTTGAAAAAATGAAATCACATTATATTACACTTAAATAACATCATGAGACTGATCATCGAACCTAATTACGAGGAAGTATCCCGTTGGGCTGCTAATTATGTTGCCGCCCGTATCAATGAAGCAAAACCGACTGCTGAAAAACCTTTTGTACTCGGTTGTCCGACCGGAAGTTCACCGCTTGGAATGTATCGTAACCTGATTAAACTGAATAAGGAAGGAAAAGTTTCGTTCCGTCACGTGGTGACATTCAATATGGATGAATATTGCGGTATTCCGCGTGATCACGAACAGAGCTATCACACTTTCATGTGGACTAACTTCTTTAACCAGATTGATATTCTGCCTGAAAATGTTAATATCCTGAACGGAAATGCTGAAGATCCTGAGGCTGAATGTCGTCGTTACGAAGAGAAGATCGCGTCATACGGCGGTATCGATCTTTTCTTAGGCGGAGTTGGTCCTGACGGGCATATAGCTTTCAATGAACCCGGTTCATCGCTCTGTTCAAAAACCAGAATGAAAACTCTTACTCAAGATACTATCATTGCGAACTCACGTTTCTTTGAGAATAATGTGGACCTTGTGCCGAAAACAGCTCTTACTGTAGGTGTAGGTACTGTCATGGCTGCGAAAAGCGTGCTATTGATAGTTAACGGATATAATAAGGCTCGTGCCTTAAAGCATGGAGTTGAGGGTGGAATTTCACAGATGTGGACTATTTCAGCTTTGCAGATGCATCCGAAAGCTCTGATTGTTGCTGATGAGGACGCATGTATGGAATTAAAAGTAGGTACTTACCGTTATTTTAAAGATATTGAAAAAAATAATCTTGATGCTGCATCTCAGTTGTAGGCTGTAGGATTGCCCTGCAACTGATCCATTCAAACAAACCTTCGGGGCTGTGCCAAAATTGAAGATTTTGACACAGCTCCGTTGCTTTTTTATGTTTTTCTGTTTATTTTTGCATTGACAAATATTATTTATAATGACTCTGGAAGAAGATATCAGGAATGCTGTTGATGTTTTGAAACGTGGCGGGGTGATTCTCTATCCGACCGATACGGTATGGGGAATAGGATGTGATGCGACCCGCAGCGACGCAGTAGACCGCGTTTATAAAATAAAGAAGCGTGCCGATTCGAAAGCAATGATTGTGTTGCTACCCGGTGAGGAATATCTTTCGCGTTATGTTGATGAGGTTCCTGAAATAGCAAGCGAACTTATTGATGTAGCGGTAAAGCCGCTGACGATAGTTTACGATGGCGCCCGTGGAGTCGCTCCTGAAGTTATCGGAACTGACGGAAGTGTAGGTATCAGAATCACAAAAGAGAATGTGTCGCGGCGGCTGTGTAGCGCCTTGCGACGCCCGTTGGTATCTACATCGGCCAACGTAAGCGGTAGCCCAACCCCACGGATTTTCAGCGAAATTCAGCCGGAAATAATTACAGCAGTTGATTATGTGATGTTCTCGAGACGCGATGATAATGAGATTGCGTCGCCTTCGAGTGTTATAAAACTCGGAGTAAACGGAGAAATCAAAATTCTGAGAAAATAACAATATCACATTCCTGTTCTGAATGATCAACTTTACCAGAATCCGTGTGTTTTATGTCATCGGTGATTATCTGATGGCCAATGTCGCATGGTTTCTGTTTAATTTGTACAGATATGGCGTAGTTGATCCTATAGGTTTACCTGAGACTTTCGGTCAGTTTTATGATTTACCCGATGTCAGGCTTGGACAGCTGTTGTTTCCATTGCTTATGGTAGGGCTGTTTTACCTGTCGGGATATTATCGGACTGTTGTTTCAAAATCTATTTTTGAAGAGATCGCCCAGACGTTGTTGTCGACTCTTATCGGGGCATTGATAATATTCTTTATTGCAATTATAAATGATACTCCTGGTGACAGAGAGACGGATGTCAAGCTTATAATGGGACTATGGTTTGCGATGTTCGTGTTTGTTTATGTGTTCCGATCTATAGTGACAAGGGTCATATCGGCAAAGGTTAAGCGCAAACTATGGAGATTTAATACTTTGGTGGTATGTAATTCGGTTAGTGGTGTAAATCTTGTGGAGTCTCTTCGAGGAAAATTGAGTGAGATTGGAGTAGATATAGTTGGTTTTGTCGCATCATCACCATTGGATGTAAAAGTAAAAGATAATACTCCCGTATTTTATAATGCTGATATAAAGCAGTTGGTTGAGAAATTGTCAGTAAGCCGTATTTTGATGGTTCCTGATGAGCATGAACTTCCGGCAACGACTCTAAATGTATTATATTCATTGTTTGGAATAGGTGTTCCTATTTTTATGCCGATGTCATTGTATCACATCTTGCTGTCGCGTCCGAAGATAAATAAAATTACAGGTGAGCCGTTTATAAATGTCAGTGAGGCTAACGTCAACGATTCGTCAATGTGCATAAAACGGGCAATGGATATATTTGTGTCGTCAGCAGCACTGATTCTGCTGTCGCCGTTATATGCCCTGATCGCATTAGCAATCAAAATAGATTCAAAAGGTCCGGTTTTTTATCGCCAGGAGCGGATAGGTTATCATCAGCATCCATTTAAAATAATCAAATTCCGTTCAATGATTGAGAATGCGGAATCTACCGGTCCGGCGTTGTCGACCGATACGGATATGCGTGTTACGCGTATCGGACATTTTCTGAGAAAATATCGTCTTGACGAGTTGCCTCAGTTCCTGAATGTACTAAAAGGAGAGATGTCGTTGATTGGTCCAAGACCGGAGCGAGCCTATTACATAAATAAGATTATGGAACGTGCGCCATATTATTCATTGCTTCATCAGGTGCGTCCTGGTATCACTTCGCTCGGTATGGTAAAATATGGATATGCATCGGATATAGATGGAATGATCGAGCGGTTGAGCTATGATCTTATTTATCTGGAGAATATATCGTTATCGACTGATATAAAAATATTATGTTATACTATCCTTACTGTTCTTAAAGGCAGAGGAGTATAAAATGACTTGAAATGGATCAGGATATAGAATTGCAGCCGCAAGGCAAGTTGAAAAGACTATGGCAAGGTTTTTTGCTGTGGCGTGAGCAACATATAAAGGGGAAGACGTTTGTGACAATTATCGCTCTTCTTGTTTGTATAAGCGGCGGATTTGCCGCGATT
>CAZHHF010000188.1:0-4030 GCA_964531905.1 uncultured Bacteroides sp. | reverse complement strand
ATGCGATCACCGATTGGGTTCCCGTTTCAACCGCTACCGATAAGAGCGGGGGAGAAACAGTGAAACAGCTTGTAACGCAGTATGAGGGACGTGTTATCGAGGAAACCGGGCTTATCAAAATGGACTTCCTCGGTCTGAAAACATTGTCGATTCTCAAGGAAGCCATCGCCAACATTAAGAATACACGCGGAATAGATGTCGACATTGATAATGTGCCGATCGACGATCCGAAAACATATAAATTATATTGCGAAGGACGAACAACCGGAACATTCCAGTTTGAGTCGGCCGGTATGCAGAAATACCTTCGTGAACTCCAGCCATCGACCTTTGAGGACCTTATAGCGATGAATGCCCTTTATCGACCCGGTCCTATGGATTATATACCCGATTTTATCGCCCGCAAGCACGGCCGTTCGCCTATTGTGTACGATATACCCATTATGGAGAAGTATCTTAAAGATACCTACGGTGTCACCGTTTATCAGGAACAGGTGATGCTACTGTCGCGTTTGCTCGCCAACTTTACGCGCGGTGAGAGCGACACACTCCGTAAGGCTATGGGTAAGAAGCTGATCGACAAGATGAATCACCTCAAGGGTAAGTTTCTTGAAGGTGGTCAGGCCAACGGTCACGACCCGAAAGTGCTTGAAAAAATTTGGGCCGATTGGGAAAAATTTGCTTCCTATGCATTTAACAAGAGCCATGCCACATGCTATTCATGGGTAGCGTTCCAGACAGCATACCTTAAAGCGAATTTTCCTGCCGAATATATGGCCGCTGTCTTGAGCCGCAACCGTTCCGATATCAGCAAGCTCACCGGCTTCATGGCCGAATGTAAGTCTATGGGTATTCCGGTTAAATGTCCAGACATCAACGAAAGTTTCAGTAATTTCGGTGTGAACTCAAAAGGTGACATCCGCTTTGGACTCTCGGCGATCAAGGGAGTAGGTGACAACGTTGTGGCCCAGATTATTGCGACCCGTACCAACGGAGGACCGTTTGAATCGATATACGATTTTGTTGAACGTGTGCCATCGTCGGCGATTAACCGAAAGACCTTCGAAGCCCTTGCATGTTCAGGCGCGTTCGATTGTTTCGAGGACATCATGCGGGAAGATTATTTCGAAAAAAATAATCGCGATGAAAGCTTTGCCGAACAGCTCTTGCGTTACGGACAGCTTTATCAGCAGGCTGCTATGAAACAGGAAGCATCTCTGTTTGGTGACGAAGATATGACGCTCAACACTGCCGGACGGCCGCAGATGAAACATGCCGTAGAATGGCTCCCTGCAGTAAAACTCGAGAAAGAAAGAGAACTCGTTGGAATGTATCTTTCTTCTCATCCGTTGAATCCTTATTTTATGGAATTGCAGTACGGCTGTCGTTCACTTAAGGATTTCGCTGAGATGGAACCGGTAGAGAATACAACTGTTACAATAGGAGGAATGGTAACTTCATTCCAGTCTCGCGACACAAAACGTGGAACCAAGTTCGGAATAATGAAAATCGAGGATATGACCGGTACGGCCGAGATCAGGCTCTTTGATCAGGATTACTATAAATATGCCAATTATGGTGAACCCGGAACCCCGATTATCGTCACTGTTTCTTATGCTCGCCGCTTTGCAAATAGTGATATCCGCATGAACATCAATTCCATCGACCACCTCAATAACGTGCGAGGACGTCTTCTCAAAGGAGTGACGCTCGATGTTGACACCAATTCGCTTACCGACGGCAATGTCGATCTCATCAAGACCATCCTTGATATTCCGGGAGAAAAAACAGGTACGCTTGCATTTAATATCTATGACAATAAGCTGAACCGTAAAATAAAACTTGACTCATCACTGCGAATTCCGCTTACCAAGCAACTTGTGGATATTCTTGAGTCATTGAATCTTGAATTTCATTTTGAACAGAATTAACAATAATTATTTCTAATCCACTAAAACATTTCTAACTATGGCATTTAAATTTACCGACGCTAACGTCGAACAGGAAATCGCTTCAGGAAAACCGGTAGTAATTGATTTTTGGGCAACATGGTGTGGACCGTGCCAGACTATGGCTCCCTTCGTTGATGAACTCGCTGAAGAATATGAAGGAAAAGTTCTTATCGGAAAATACAACTGTGATGAAGAAAACGAATTTGCTACCGCAAACCGTATCATGTCACTTCCCACAATCCTTTTCTACAAAGATGGTAAGAAAACTTCTATCCGTCTTGCCGGTGGTCAGCCCAAAGCAAACATCAAAGCTAAGATCGAAGAACTTCTCGCCCTCTAATCTCCAAAAGTAGGGAAGCACGGCTCGTGCGTCCGTAATATAAAAATTGATAATCAATAGATTGTAGGGCTGCTACGTGGAGCAGCCGGGTCCAATGATCATCAGCCGAATGTAGGGAAGCATGGCTCGTGCGTCCGCTACCATCCCATTGATAACCAATGGATTGTAGGGCTGCTACGTGGAGCAGCCGGGTTCAATGATCATCAGCCGAATGTAGGGAAGCACGGCTCGTGCGTCCGCTGTCAAACAGTTGATTATCAATAGATTGTAGGGCTACTACGTGGAGCAACCACCGTCTCACCCGATAGTTTCGGAGATGCGCCACGTTACCAACTCTCTACTTGTAGATACTCAAAAATTAAAAGATGTTGTGTCATAACTGAAAAATTTGACACAACATCTTTTTTATTGTCAACGTTAATCCGTATCCTTAATCAAACCATAGTTAAGCGGTTCCATGTGGATATTTATGATTGTATCCTCCCCAAACTTTCTTTTGATCAGTTGTTCGGCTTCAGTAGCTATCGCATGTGCGGTTGTCAGATTCAAATTACCGTCCATTTTAGCATGAATATCTATAGCAATATCGTTACCGATGCGTCGGGTACGCAGATTATGAGTCGTTTCTATTCCGGGTACCGATTGTATGATTGCGGTAATCTTATCCTGCGTCTCTTCAGGGAGAGAGCTTTCGAGAAGCTCGCTGATACACGGACTCATTATATCATACCCGGCTTTTATAATGAAGAAACTCACCACTATTGCCGCTATTGGGTCAAGAATTCGCCATCGTTCACCGAGAAACATCGCTCCGGCTATACCGATTAACGTTCCTATCGATGATATTGCGTCACTCCTGTGATGCCATGCGTTGGCAATTACAGCTTTAGAATTCAACTTTTTACCTGCCGACGCAGTGTATCTGTAAAGGACTTCTTTCGATACTATAGAAATAATAGCTATTATCAAAGCTATCATTGTTGGTTGCGGAAGCAGTTGGCCGTGAAAACTTGCTATAACCGTTCGTATACCGTTGATAAGTAGACCAATACCCGCTATTGATAGAATGAAACCTATGATCAGGGTGGCTAATGTTTCAAATTTGCCATGTCCGTACTCATGTCCTTTGTCGCGCGGTTTACCGGCAATCTTTACGAATATCAACACAATTACGTCACTTACAAAATCGGTTAGTGAGTGAACGGCGTCCGCTACCATTGCCGAACTCTTGCCTAAAAATCCTGCGAGAAATTTCAGCACAATAAGAACTGCATTTACAATGCTTCCTACGAGAGTTACCTCATATATCTTTTTTTCGCGGCTCTTCATATTCTATATTCGTTTTCAACTGCAAAGATAAATATTAAAACTATTGTTTAGATAAAACAAATCTATTATATTTGCGGTTGTATCGTAATGATAATTGTAATTTATCTTATAAAATGATCATGCGGATGGTCATCTTGTCACTTCCGGTGCTATTTAATAAAGGCATCGGAAGTGCTTTTTATTTCCTGATCCGATATCAACAAACTGATTACCAACGTATTGTATGGCTGCTACGTGGAGCAGCCGCCTCCAATGAACATCATCTTGAAGTAGGGAAGCACGGCTCGTGCGTCCGCTATCAACATATTGATTATCAATGGATTGTAGGGTTGCTACGTGGAGCAGCCGTCGTTTCACCCGATAGCGTCGGAGACGCTCAACATACACAACCCCGGGTGGAGCGAAGCGG
>CAZHHF010000187.1:1612-4063 GCA_964531905.1 uncultured Bacteroides sp. | reverse complement strand
ATTCTTCAACAGATCATTAAAAAGAATCCTTGCCGAAGTTGCGGCAGCATTGGAATGTCCAAGAGCCGAACGCATCTCTTTATATCCTTCAATCATATCGTTTCGACATGATCCATCGGGAAGGATCCTCTCTAAATATGACGCCATTGCATCAGCCGTACAGTGATGCAATAACAATTCCGGTACAATTTCCCTGTCAACTATAAGATTCGGAAGACTCACAAATTTTACTTTCAGAATATGTTTGAACAGGTTGTAAACCAATTTTGAGCCTACTGAACGATAAGCCACTATCTGTGGTGTACCTATAACAGCTGTCTCAAGAGTAGCGGTTCCACTTGTAACTAATGCAGCATCAGAATGAGCTACAAGTTCATGAGTAGCTCCTGAGATTCTCGCTACCCCCGGAGCTATTGATTCATACATTTCCGGTTCAATCGAAGGAGCAGCCGCGATAACAGGCAGATAGCCGGGAAAACGCGAAGCAGCATCAATCATCAGCCGAAGATTTGTTTTAATTTCCGATCGACGACTCCCCGGAAGAAGCGCAATAACTCTAATTGCCGGGTCTATGCCATGAGCAGTATAAAAATCAGAACGCTTTGGAAGATGTGATAACATGCTGTCAATTTCATTGACCGTAGGATTTCCCACATAAGTGACTTCATAACCATGACGGCGATAAAATTCATTCTCAAACGGCAATATCGAAAACATTTTCTTTACCAGACGCTTGATCGCTTTTACACGGTATTCTTTCCATGCCCATACTTTCGGAGAAATGAAATAATACACCGGAATCCCTTTACTATACGCATATTCAGCCAACCGCAGGTTAAACGATGGATAATCAACCAGAATCAGACAATCGGGTTTCGATTCATCTATTGCTTTCTTAGACATTGACAGGTTTCCAAGAACTTTACGGAGATTCAAGATCACATCGACAAAGCCCATAAATGCCATGTCGCGATAATGGACAACCGGGACATTTCCTGCCGCCTCCGACATCATGTCACCGCCGAGAAACACAAACTGCGAATCGCTATCAATCAGCCGTAACTCCTTTATAAGTTGTGACGCATGCAAATCCCCCGATGCCTCTCCGGCCGAAATAAAGTATTTCATTCCACAAGTTCCTTTTTCTGTCGGTTTAACTTTCAATTAATTCTCACATTTATACTTAAAATCCGTGTAAAATTAACAAAAAAACACGGTTCAACAAAGAAACATATCCTATCTACAAGCATTTCTCATAATGGTAATGAATGTTAACAAAGCGACTGAATCGGTTCCTGAAACGTTATATGTTAAAAGAAGTTTATATCTTTGCATCAAATTAAAAACGTAAATCAGCTATTTTATGCGTAATACGCTAACTCATATTATCAGCCTTCAGGTTGAAAGCAATCCCGACAGGGCAGCATACAGCTACAAGGCTTCCCTCGACGGAAAATGGGTTCCCACAACATGGCAACAGCTTAAAGACAAAGCAACGGCAGCAGCTTGCGCGCTTGAAATTCTCGGAATTGCTCCGCAGGGGCGTATCGCTATTTTTTCAGCAAACAGGCCCGAAATACTTATTACCGACTTCGGTGCTTATTACAACCGTGCGGTGCCTGTTTCGCTATACTCAACAAGCAGCGAATCCCAAGTCAAATATATAGTTGAAGACTCACAATCATCGATTATATTCGTTGGCAACAAAGAACAATATATAATTGCACGGGCATGTATGAGTCAACTCCCATGCCTCAAACAGATCGTTACATTCGACAATGTCAAACCCGACATTGACGATAATACCACCATGACGTTCGAGAAATTTCTCGAACTCGGACTTCACACCACAGAGGCATGTAAAAATGAAGTTGCAGCCCGCACAGCAGCCGCTACTACAGATGATATAGCCACCCTTATCTATACATCGGGAACTACGGGAGAACCGAAAGGTGCAATCTTAACCCATGCAAACTTTGATGCAGCGCTCGAAATTCATGACGAACGCCTGCTCATGCTATCCTCCGACGACCGCTCGTTATGCTTCCTTCCACTGAGTCATATCTTTGAAAAAGCGTGGACCTACTATTGCCTTCACCGCGGTATGCACGTGTATATCAACAGCGATCCCCGCGAAGTACAGCACTCTCTGAGGGAAGTTCGCCCTACGTGTATGTGTTCAGTACCTCGATTCTGGGAGAAAGCCTATTCCATGATTCAGGACAAAATAAGCCGGATGACCGGCTTCAAAAAATGGATGGTGGAACGCGCACTGAAAGTAGGCCGCCGGCGCAATCTTGATTACGCCCGTAAAGGACTGAAAGTTCCGAGAATGCTCGAACTCCAGTATCAGTTTTTCAACAAGCGGATTTTCAAACCGGTTCAGCGCGTTATGGGAGTCGAAAACGGCAATATCTTCCCTACTGCCGGAGCGCCGCTCAGCGCCAACAT
>CAZHHF010000187.1:0-1602 GCA_964531905.1 uncultured Bacteroides sp. | reverse complement strand
GGCTACGGATTATCGGAAACAACTGCCACTGTAACATGTTATCCCGAAGTCGACTGGCAGATCGGCACTGTCGGCACCACACTTCCGCGCATCCAGGTCAAGATAGGCGAAAACAATGAGATTCTCGTAAAAGGGCCCACTGTCATGCAAGGATATCTGAACAAACCTGAATCCACCCACGAAGCGTTTACGCCCGACGGATGGTTCCGCACAGGAGATGCCGGAAAGATCGATGAATCAGGCGCGTTGATAATTACCGAACGTCTCAAAGACCTCTTCAAAACTTCAAATGGAAAGTATATAGCACCACAAGCGATTGAGAGCCGACTCGGTGAGGACAAATACATAGAGCAAGTCGCTGTCATAGCCGACCAGCGCAAATATGTAACCGCGATTATAATACCGGCATTTGAAGCGCTCAAGGAATATGCTCAGAGCAAAAAGATACAATACCACACAATCGAAGATCTGATCAAGAACAGCGATATAGTGAAACTGATCTCGGAACGTGTCGAAGCTATGCAGGCCAACTTCGCCAGCTTCGAAAAAATCAAGAAATTTACCCTTCTGCCCAAAGAATTTACGATGGAAGCAGGAGAGCTGACCAACACTCTTAAAATACGCCGCCCGATAATCAATTCACATTACGCAAGAGAAATCGAGGCAATGTATGCCTGATTACTCAAATATAACTTTTAACGGGGAATTTTAACACAGATTAGAATTCCCCGTTACTTTATTCACGCCAAAAACAAGCATTTTCCTGCAAAATTGTTAACTTTGCGAAATAAATAAACAAAACATATCATTTCACATAATTGTCATGAGCAAAAACTTCAAGCGGACACTTGTCACAACCGCACTTCCATACGCCAACGGCCCTGTCCACATCGGACATCTCGCCGGAGTTTATGTACCTGCCGACATCTACACTCGCTACCTTCGTCTGAACGGACAGGATGTAGTGATGATCGGAGGTAGCGACGAACACGGAGTGCCTATCACAATCAAAGCTAAAAATGAAGGAGTGACACCTCAGGACATCGTCGACCGCTATCATAAAATAATTAAAGACTCGTTTGAGGAATTCGGAATCTCATTCGATGTTTATTCACGCACGACAACCGATCTCCATTCCCAAACCGCATCAGAATTTTTTCGCCGTCTCTACGACAACGGTCAGTTTATAGAGCAGACCTCAATGCAGCTCTTCGACGAAGAAGCCAATCAATTCCTCGCCGACCGATATGTAACAGGCGAATGTCCCCATTGCCATGACCTCAACGCATACGGTGATCAGTGCGAGAAATGCGGCACATCACTCAATGCAACCGATTTGATCAATCCTAAGAGCAAACTTACCGGATCGGTTCCTGTTCTTCGCGAAACCCGCCACTGGTATCTGCCGCTTGACCGTTGGCAGGAAGCACTCTCGAAATGGATTCTCGAAGGACACACCGAATGGAAAACCAATGTATATGGCCAATGCAAGTCATGGCTCGACATGGGTCTGCAGCCGCGTGCCGTGAGCCGTGACCTTGACTGGGGTGTACCCGTACCGGTTGAGGGAGCCGAAGGAAAAGTCCTTTATGTGTGGTTCGA
>CAZHHF010000186.1:0-4078 GCA_964531905.1 uncultured Bacteroides sp. | reverse complement strand
TTGGCATAGAGCGCATCTTTTTCTTTCATGATATCCCACAGAACGGTGTGTCCCATGAGAACTGTATCGAGAACTGTATATTCATCAAATTTGAAGTGGTCCTGTTCCAGAACGCTCATTCTTTCTCCGGGTCCCTGAGAAACGGTTCCGTGAGTAGGGGAAAGCTGATTGCTCAACATTCTCATCAGGGTTGATTTACCGGCACCGTTTGCGCCGATTATTCCGTAGCAGTTTCCGGGAGTGAATTTTAGGTTTACGTCTTGAAAAAGAACTCTTTTTCCAAATTGGATTCCTAAGTTGTTAACAGTGATCATTAGCTTCTTCTATTTTCTTCATTTGATTTGCAAAGTTACAAAAAACTTCCGGAAAAAACCTTAACTTTGCAGTTGATGCGGCTTTAGTGCTGCGTAAGATTTTGGAATATCAAGAGAACCGGTTATTAAAAATCAGATGAATAAACGAATTAAACCATTGATGGCGATGCTTATGTTTGTTTCGGCTTCGATGTCGGCCGAACGTGTAAATCCGTTCTTTGCGCCATATAATACTCAATACGACATACCTCCTTTTGAAAAGATTCAGAATGAGGATTATCTGCCTGCCTATACTGAAGGACTGAAACAGGCGAGGGCCGATATTAAGGCTATCGTTGATAATCCTGCCGCTCCAACATTTGAAAACACGATTCTTGCTATGGATAAGGCCGGTGAGCTGCTTGAACGTGTCGACAGGGTATTCGGTAGTGTAACTCAGACCGATGTAACTCCCGAGCTTACCAGAATTAATGATATTGTCGCTCCGTTGGTTTCCGAGTATGAAGATGAGGTTTCGATGAACGATGCTCTGTTTGCGCGCGTGAAAGTGGTCTACGACAACCGTGATAATCTTCAACTTGCTCCTGATCAGATACGGATGGTTGAGAAAACCTATAATTCGTTTGTTCGCAATGGAGCGTTGCTCGATGATCAGAAGAAAGCGCGTCTGAAGGAACTGAACAACGAATTGACTAATCTGTATATCACGTTTAACAAGAATCTGCTTAATGCTACCAATGCGTTTGAGATCGTTATTGACGACGAGTCGAAGCTGGCAGGTCTCCCGCAATCGTCGGTGAGTGCGGCTCTTGATGCAGGTAAAAAACGTGGACATGCCGGCAAATGGGTATTCACGCTCCATGCGCCGAGTCGTCTGCCTCTTTTGAAGAATGCCGACAATCGAGAACTGCGTGAACAGATGTACCGCGGATATTCGACCCTTGCTTCTCAGGGGGAGTTCGATAACCGTCCGGTAATAAATAAGATACTCAAAGCCCGCTCCGAGAAGGCTCAGCTGCTCGGTTATCCCGACTATGCAACCTATATGACTTCGCGAGTGATGGCCGGGAATCCGCAGAACGCTCAGGAACTGATGAAAAAAATGTGGGGGCCGACTGTAAAGAAAGTTCGTGAAGAGGTCGTCGAAATGCAGGCTATGGTCGATGCAGAGGGTGGAAACTTCAAGATTCAGCCGTGGGATTACTATTATTACTCCGAGAAAGTGCGTAAGGCTAAGTATGATATAGATGAAAATGACGTAAGACCCTATTTCTGTATCGACTCTGTGCGTAACGGTATCTTCACAATGGCAAACCGTCTGTATGGTCTATCTTTCACTGAGTTACCCGATGCACCGAAATATAATCCCGAAGTTAAGGTATATGATGTACGCGATGCCGATGACAGGCATGTAGCTGTTTTCATGACCGATTATTTCCCGCGCGCTTCAAAGCGTCAGGGTGCCTGGGCAAGTAAGTTCAAGGCATCTTATGTAGATGAAAACGGAACCGATATCCGTCCGATAAACTATAATGTTGGTAATTTCAGCGCCCCGACTTCCGATACTCCGTCGTTGCTTACACTCGACGAGGTTGAGACCATGTTTCATGAGTTTGGTCACGGGCTGCACGGAATGTTGTCTCGCGCCCGTTACAAATCTCAATCGGGAACATCGGTTGATCGCGACTTCGTGGAGCTTCCGTCGCAGATTCATGAACATTGGGCAATGGAGCCTGAACTGCTCAAAGTGTATGCCCGTCACTATAAGACCGGTGAGGTGATTCCCGATGAACTTATAGGAAAACTTGAAGCTGCATCCACTCATGGTTCCGGTTTCCACATGGCCGAACGCATTACCGCGGCATGGCTTGACATGAAATATGGTCAGCTTAACCCTGAGGGTGATATAGATATCGATGCGTTTGAAAAAAGTGTGGTGGAGGAACTTGGCGCTCCATCTGAAGTTGAGTACCGTTATCATAGTCCTTATTTCAAACATGTTTTCGGTAGCGAGCAGTATGCTTCGGGCTACTATACATATATGTGGGCTGAGGTTCTCGACTGTGACGGGTATGATCTTTTTTCGGAAAATGGTATCTTTGATAAAGAAACTGCCGACAGGTTCCGCACGACTATTCTTGAAAAAGGAGGTAGTGAGGATGCGATGGACTTGTTTGTGAAATTCCGTGGTCACCGTCCCACTCCCGACGCTCTGATGCGTAAATACGGTCTCGATGCAAATGCACCTGCTGTAGATTTAAAAATAAAATATCCTGCCGGAGAGAAGTAGGATACTGATAAGGGGGCGGCGTTCCCCGAAAACTATACATAAAGGATAGAATCCTTTACATTTTAAGCTTTCTGAATATGGAACATAAAAAAGTGTTTGTCTCAGGATGTTACGACATGCTTCATAGCGGTCATGTCGCCTTTTTCCGTGAAGCGTCCCGCTATGGTGACCTGTACGTCGGCATAGGCTCCGATGCCACGATTAAAGAACTTAAAAACCGCAAGACGGTATGCTCAGAAAAGGAACGTCTTTACATGGTAAAGGCGATCAGGTACGTTACCGATGCGTTCATAAACCGTGGATCGGGAATGATGGACTTCATTGATACTGTCGACAAAGTCAAACCCGATATTTTTGTTGTCAACTCCGATGGCGGTTCCGATACAAAGCGGGAGTTTTGCCGTCAGCGCGGAATTGAATACATAGAACTCGAGCGTGTACCCGATGAAGGACTTGAAGCACGCTCCACGACATCGCTCCGCAAAACGGTGAAATGTACGATTCCTTATCGTGTCGATATCGCCGGAACTTGGATTGATCAGCCATACGTCTCCCAGTATGCCCCTGGATGGGCAATCACACTTTCGATTGAACCCACCCATGATTTTATGGAAAGGGGAGGAATGTCTACATCTACCCGCAATACCGCACGTAAAATCTGGCCTTACCATTTGCCGAACTATGATGAAGAAATGCTTGCCCGGCTTCTCTTCTGCCTCGAAAATAATCCCGAAGATATAAAAGGACATGTTTCGGGTGCGCAGGATGCTATAGGTATATGTATGTCGGGTCTCGTCCGTCATCATTACGACAACCACTATTGGCCCGATCGCATAGAGTCATGTCACGATGAAGAAATTCTCTCTTGGTTAGAGTCTCACCTCCGGTTATATCCCATGTTCCCGCGTGAATCGGGATATTCAGTAGTAAATGGGAAAGATATAACTCAATCAAAAGTTGAGTCGCTTTCAGCAGCTGCCGATGCTTGTTGGCAAGCAATTAACAATCGCGATTTGGACGCTTTTGCCAAAGCATTTCAGGATTCATTTGATGCACAGGTATCGATGTTTCCCGCAATGATAGCGCCCGGAGTACAGGAATATATTGAAAAAGTAAAATCGCTCGGTGCGCTTGCATGGAAGATGACCGGTGCCGGTGGAGGAGGTTACCTGCTTCTTGTTACCGATGGCAGTGAGATCCCGGGGTCAATACCCCTGACTATCCGTCGCCGCGATACGATGTGACAAAATGTAATGCGTCCAAAACTATGAAGTTGGGCCGTCCTGGCTCGTGTGTCCTTGAAAGCGTCGAAGACGCATAATATTCGAAAAAATGAAGAAACTCAAAAAAAATTAGCGAAAAAGTTTGCCAGGTAAAAAATAAGTATTACCTTTGCACTGTCAAAATAAAACGACATTGTCTTGTGGTGTAATGGTAGCACGTCGGATTCTGGTTCCGCCTGTGAGGGTTCGAA
>CAZHHF010000185.1:0-4081 GCA_964531905.1 uncultured Bacteroides sp. | reverse complement strand
AAAAACATATTATTTTTATTTTTTTGTAACTATCTCATATTTCACCTTTTTTTGGTGTGTTCCAATAATTATTAATAACTTTGGCATAGCTTTTGCTATGCTAAAGCATTGGAATATTTAATCAGAATCAGATCAAACCCGAAATATGAGTAATTTCAATAATAATGAAGATGGACCGCAAGCTCGACTTGTACAGATAGGTCAGGTTGACCTTGAATCAAAAGAACCTGATTTTTTTGTACCTGACGATCTTCCACTTCTGGCTACGAGAAATCTTGTTCTTTTCCCAGGAGTAACTATTCCTATAACCCTCGGAAGAGAGAATTCCATAAAGGTCGCAGAATATGCATCCAAACATAATTTAGCTATCGGTATTATATGTCAGCGTGACTCAAAGGTTGAGACTCCTGAAATCGAAGATCTTTTTGAATACGGTGTAGTCGCCGATGTGCTTCAGGTTATTTCACTTCCCGACGGAGCGAAAGCCGCATTGGTGTACGGAAGAAAGAAATTCCGTCTCAAGAATGAGGGTAAAGGAAACGTTATCCCGGGAGCGCTATCAGGAACAGTCTCTATCATAAATGACTCGCTGAGCAAAGCCTCGGTCGAGGAATTTAAGGTTACGGTAGATTATATTAAGGAGATTGTCACCTCACTTATCAATGATAACGGTGCCGAAGGTGGAAAAGAGTTTATTTTCAGCATTGAAAATATGCCAAGTCCAACGATGGTAGTAAATATGATCGCATCGAATTTCCCGCTCGATCCGCAGTCTAAGATTGAAATGCTGTCGAAACGCCGTCTGCTTGACAGGGGGATTATGCTTCTGTCACTACTCAACCGTGAACTCGAAATAAGTCAGCTTAAGAAAAGCATACGCGACCGCGCGCGTCAATCTATGGACGAGCAGAAACGAGGAGCTTTCCTACAATCGCAGATGGAAGCCATCAGATCAGAACTCTACGGTGATGAAGACGATGCGGCCAAACTTGTGGAAAAATCAAAGAATCTGAATTTCCCTAAAGATATACGTGCGACATTCGACCGCGAAATCGAAAAACTGCGTCGTCTCAATCCTCAGTCGCCCGACTATTCGGTTCTATACAGCTATCTTGAAACGTTACTCGATTTACCGTGGTGTAACCCGGCTCCGCTGAACACCGATTTCAATAAAGCGGAAGATACACTTGAATCGGAACACTATGGTCTCGAAAAAGTAAAGGAGCGTATTCTTGAACAGTTGGCTATGGTGATGCATAATCCACAAGGCCGATCACCTATCATCTGTCTCGTCGGCGCACCGGGAGTAGGGAAGACCTCACTCGGGCGATCGGTTGCAGAAGCTCTCGGAAGAGAATATCAACGTGTTTCTTTAGGAGGTCTTCACGATGAATCGGAGATCCGCGGTCATCGCAGAACGTATATCGGAGCAATGCCGGGACGTATCATAGATGCTCTAAAAAAATGTGAGAACTCAAACCCATTACTTCTGCTCGATGAAATTGACAAGATAGGCAAGGATTTCAAAGGCGATCCATCGGCAGCGTTGCTAGAGGTTCTCGATCCTGAGCAGAATTGCCATTTCCATGACAATTATGTTGATGTAGATTATGATCTGTCGAACGTAATGTTTATAGCGACAGCCAACACACTATCTACCATAGCGCAGCCCCTGATCGACCGAATGGAGATTATCGAAATACCCGGTTATCTTCGAGAAGAGAAAATCGAGATTGCCAAACGTCATCTTATTCCTCGTAAAATAAAAGATG
This sequence comes from uncultured Bacteroides sp., assembly GCA_964531905.1. GTDB lineage: Bacteria > Bacteroidota > Bacteroidia > Bacteroidales > Muribaculaceae > CAJUPY01. The sequence continues at coordinate 2,309 of CAZHHF010000185.1, read as the reverse complement.
CGGCTCTCGATGATGGTGAGATTACGATTACCGATGATGCTATCGCTAAAATAATCGATTCGTATACATCGGAAAGCGGTGTCCGTCAGCTTGAAAAAATTATCGCTTCCATTGTAAGGAAGATTGTTATGCGCAAGATGAAAGAAAAATCATTCGGCGAAACAGCTATTATCGGTGCCGACAATCTGCGCGATCTTCTCGGAAACGAGAAATACAACAAAGACACGTACGACGGTAATGAATATGCAGGTGTTGTCGCCGGACTTGCGTGGACACCGGTTGGCGGTGAGATGTTATATATCGAATCATCACTATCGCCTGCCAAAGGAGAGAAACTGACGCTTACCGGAAATCTCGGGAATGTAATGAAGGAATCGGCAACTATAGCTTATCAGTATGTAAAAGCGAATGCCGATCAACTTAACATCAATCCAGAGCTGTTCGATAAATATCAGCTGCATATTCACGCACCTGAGGGCGCAATCCCGAAGGACGGTCCATCGGCAGGTATCACTATGGTTACATCAATTGTATCGACTTTTACCCAGAAAAAAGTCAAGGGCAACCTCGCCATGACCGGCGAAATCACCCTTAGAGGTAAAGTATTGCCTGTTGGGGGCATCCGTGAAAAGATCCTGGCGGCAAAGCGTGCCGGTATCACCGACATTATACTTTCGGAAGAGAACCGCAAGGATATTGAGGAAATCAACAGTGCCTACATCGATGGACTTACATTCCACTTCGTTAAAAACATAATGGATGTTGTAAAAATAGCCATTACCGATGAGGATGCTGTTAACTTCAAGAAGCTATAATCACTTGAAATTATCAAGCCATGCTGAAAGATCGGAGAGCATCTGCTCTCGGAATTCAAACGGTTTGAATCCCCATCCGTGTCCTCCGGTAGGATAGATGTGCAGTGATGCGGGAACACCATTTTTACGAAGCGCTTTATAATATTCAGTTCCATTCAGCGGCGAGACCATGTCGTCATCGTCGCTGAATGCTATAAAAGCACGTGGAGTACCGGCAGCGGCACGTTTCTCCGAAGAATACTTCGCTTCCAGCTCGGGTGACGCATCAATTCCGAGAAGTTGATTGTGAGAGTGGGGGTGAGCCATTGTCTTATCCATTGATATTACAGGATAACAGAGGATTTGAAATGCCGGTGTATTTTCAGGATCATTATCGGTAGCGATCAATGATGCAAGATGTCCTCCGGCCGAAGATCCCATGATTCCTATTTTATCGGGATTCACATTCCATTTCTCAGCATTTTTCTTTATCAGGCCGATAGTATTCTTAACATCGGTCATCGGAATCGCCGGATTACCGTTAGGCATCTTATAATTAAGAACTGCAACCGCAATACCTTTATCATTAAAGAATGTACTCCAGTCGGTTCCTTCGTAATCTGAGGCAAGAACTGTATAACCTCCGCCTGGAAGAATCAATACCAACCGGCCATCGGCTTTCTCTGCCGACGGTAAATAAACTTCTATTTCAGGCTCTTTAATTGAAAAATGGGATTGTGCGATAACGCCAAACGCGCATGCGAGACATACGCATAAAGAAAATAATCGGTTAAACATCAGTAAGTAAGTTTTTATTAAATAACTAAAACGGTGAGTCATAATAGGCCATCTGCGGCGTTTGACCGATCCAGACAAACCTTAAAGGGACTGAATCAAAATATTTAATTTTGACACAGCCCCTTAATATTTTTAAATTCAATGTAATTACATCAATTACTTCGCTTCAGCATCATCTGCAGCTTCAGCTGATTCAGCAGCTTGATCCTCCTTTATTTCATCTTCCTTGAATTTATCGATGCCGGCTGCAAGGAGCTGATTATACCAACTGAAAACCTTCTTTATATCGTTGGTGTACACTCGATCTTCGTCGAATTCGGGAAGAATCTCTTTGAAATATGCCCGGATCTTGGAATCATCACCGATAGCTTTGACATCAACCGGAGTACAGTTAGTTTTCTCCTTTATGAGTTCAAATACCTCATAAAGAGGTTTGTCATCTTCAACAGTATATATTGCAATATCGCCCAAAGAAATCACTTTATCGTGAGCGTATGCAGGAGTACGCTTACCGTTCTGAAGAGACTCAACTATAAGCATATTCTTGCCTTGACTGACAAGACGGAAAAGGCCCGGACGACCTGAGATTGATAAAATTCTTTTTAACATAAGGGTTTTCTATTATTTTTTACGATACAAAAATAATACTTTTAATTAAAATATCCCGTCTATAAAGCTGTTTTTTGATATCAGGAACTGTAATACCTTTGATGCGCT
>CAZHHF010000184.1:0-4110 GCA_964531905.1 uncultured Bacteroides sp. | reverse complement strand
CGGTAGTAGTCGATAAAGTATTCACCGTCGTAGAGGTCAGCGATTTCATTGGTGTGCTGGCCATAGTAATAACGGATGTCAAGACCGGCTGTGATCGAAAGATTCTCGGTGAGTTCATTCTTGTAGTTGGAAACACCTCCGAACCAACGGTGATTGTTGACCGAGTTTGACATAACCATAAGTGAACCGGTGGTGCTGGCGGCATTCATCAACTGGATCTGATCATAAGCGAACAAACCGTTGGAATGACGAAGATTATAAGTCACACCGTTGTTCTCGATAGTTTTCCAGTTGAGGTTACCGTTAGATGAACCGTACCAATAGCTGTAATATGTGCTGGTCGATGTTCCGATGCGCGCACCTTGACCGCTTGATCCGTATCCGGTACCGATAGAAGCGTAGATAACAGAAGAGAGTGATGATTTGTGGTCGATCTGCCAGATATGATTCAACATAGCCACCGGCTTGTTGTAAACATTGTATTGCGAAGCTTTTCTTTCGCCGTTAAGACCGAAACCGTAAGTCGGGTTATAGCGGTAAGCCTGACCTTTAGGCATGTAGTTGGCAACATCTTGCCATCCCTGAATTGAGAGACCGTCGCTTGAATTACGTTTGTAGTGAGTTTGAGGCGCACCGGTTACGGTAAGTGAGATCTGGTTTGATTCGTTGATTCGTTTGGAGATATTCAGGAAGTAGTTGAATGACTCATAGTTGGTTCCCTGGATGTAACCGTTGCCGGTTTTACGCGCTCCGAGGAAAGTAAGCGCCCATCCGTTTTTCATCATTCCGGTAGAGAACTGAATACCGTAGTTCATTGAGTTATCGTTGCCGAGACCATACCATAATGTACCGCCTTTTTTTGCATCAAGACCTTTGGTAATCATGTTGATTGTACCTCCGAACGAGGGAGAGGAGATGATTGTTGCTCCGAGACCGCGCTGAACCTGCATTGACGAAACAACGTCGCCAAGACCGCTCCAGTTTGACCAGTAGATACCTCCCCATTCCATGTCGTTGACAGGCACACCGTTGACCATAGTAGCGGTGTTTGACGATTTGAAACCGCGGATATTGATTTTAGCATCACCGAAACCACCGCCGTCTTTAGTAGCCCATACACCCGGAGTGGTCTTAAGAACTTCGGGGAGTTCCTGGTTACCGAGTTTGATGTCGATAGTCTGCGCATCTATTGATGATACAGCGACAGGAGTCTGACGGGTTCTGGCAACCGACTGGGTTACGATAACGTCGGTGAGCATTTTTGAATCAGGTACGAGTTTGATTGTTCCGAGATTAGCGGCAGCGGCCATATCGATCGGTTTATATCCGATGTAATTGATATGGATCTTCTTGCCGTTAGGAACGGTGATTGAAAAACGTCCGTCGATGTCGGTCGGTGTGGCGATACTTGTGCCTGAAACCGATACAGTTGCTCCGATTACAGGTTCATCCTGTTCATCGACAATCGTGCCTGTGCATTTCAGATCGCCCGGAGCTGCAAGAGCAGCGAAGCAAGCGAGCCAGATGGCACTGACACAGAGAAATAGTCTCTTGATCATAATGACAAAATGCTTAGGTTTATAAATTAATAATTGAAAAATGATTGTTTATAGTTTCGTTAAATATATTTCACAAAGATAGACATATTTTTGAAAAGTCAGACGAAGAAGAAGCCATAAAATGAAAAGGCGGTGTGTCAGAATAGGCCAGGTATGTTTCTTTCAGTCTCATCCTCAGTGCCTTGCATCTGACTCATCCTGACATAACATAAAGAGGCTGCGTCAAAATCAAATATTTTGACACAGCCTCTTCTGATGGGTTATATAAATGTAATTAATACATAGGTGTGAATGGTTTTGATGCTTTGAGTAAATGAGTTGCATCACCGGCAAATTCGGTATGTTTCGATGTGTCGAGTTTCATTACTGAAGCTCCGGGATTGAGGTTACATTTCTTAAGATCGACGTAGTACATACCCATATTAGTTACGATATCGAAATAATAGAGACGGTCGCGAACGTTGGCGAAGCTGCGCCATTGGGTAGATGATACGTTAGGTTCGGTTTCAATAGTGTAGGTGAACGGAACCGATGAACATACGAGTACACTACGGGCAATTGAGACTCCGAGCGACGCGTCGGCGGTCGGTTTTACATGGTGGGTGAAGTAATCGGCACGAACGTAGCGGTCGGGACTTTTTACAGTACCGGGCAGCATATTCTGACCTCCTACGCCTTTCCAGTAATCATTAATTGCCTGCATGCTTGGCCATGTCGGGTCATTGGTGAGAACACGGATATCGTCGCCTTCATAGATATTTATGTTGCCATGATCGAATTCAAGAATTGCAGTTTTTCCCGATGCATCGGTGATACCCCAATGGAGTGCCGATACAGTTCCGCCATCGAAAGTTGCTCCGCTGATTGAGAAATCATGCTTTTTGAGAACGGCAACAACCTCGTCGGTAGTTTCATTCATGTCGAGAAGCCAACCTACGAACATTGCCAATGACATTGGCGGGCGGTTCTGAACTTCAGGATTAGTGTAGATTGTTCCTTTGCAGAACAGACCGTTGATAACGAGTCCCTTTTCGTTCATACCTTCTGTGATACCGCCGTCATATCCAACAGCATAAACTGCGCCGTATTTTGATGTCCAGCTTACTGCACCAGGTTCATTTGAACCAACTTTGTGCATACCACGGGGGTAAACATATATATTTGTTGGAATAGGAGTTTTCCAGTCGAGTGAACGTCCTACGATGTACAGTGAATCATCACCTACATAAGTTACGCGTGTGCAAGCATCTGTTTGAATAAGTCCGACACCGGTGAAAGATGAAATACCGAAAAGTGTCGATAGTGCCAAAAGTCTGTTCTTTTTCATTGTGTTAGTGTTTTGATGTTTTATTATTATTAACACTCTACGGTATCGTGTGGGTCAATGTTAACGAATAAAAATTTTATTAAATAGAATCAGGGCATGCACTTTTTCAAATGCATGCCCTGAAAAGAAGGTACGATATATTAATTAATATATGTAGGAAGAAACATTGAAATTGGCGAATTCAAGATCTTTGACTGCTTTTGCAGCAAGTTTCGGATCGAGTTTGATAGCCTGTTTCAAGTTGGTTTTAACCAAAGAATCGTTGTTGGTGCGTGCGCCCAGAACTGCCATGAGATAGTAAGTGGTAGCATCGGGATTATTGATACCTGAGAGGGTGTTTTTAGCCTTGCTGTAATTCTTTGCGAGAATCTGTGCGAGAGCTGCATTATTGCTCTTGGTGTCGCCGAATGCTTTAACAGCGGCATTGATATCACCCTGCATGAGGCTCAGAGTACCAGTAGCTTCACCGAGTTCAGCAAGACCGGCAGCGTTACCGAATTTCTGTTTTGCATCGCGATAATCCTTGTTCATGAGTGATGCGAGACCGAGGTTGAGCTGCGGCTGTGATTCGGCAGGAGCGAGGCGAGCTGCCTGTGCGAAGTTAGCTTTAGCTGCTGAATAGTCACCTGCTATGAACTGGGTTACACCGAGGTCATTGAAAGTTCTGTAATCTTTCGGATAAAGTTCTGCTGCTTTATTGTAGATTTTCATTTTCTGACCGTTGTTGTCGGTAAGAGTAGCGCAGTAGAGAATCTCGTCGATTGAAAGGGCTGAAGGATTGGTAGAGAAGAGTTCCATGATCTCCTGATCGCTCTTACCGATCACGTTGATTGATGCTGTAATACGTGAGTAACGGAGCTGAGGAAGAATCTGCTCGGCAAGCTGATCGAATACTGAAGAAAGATTTTTGATCTCGATTTCACGCTGTTCGGGATCCTTGTACATTGAAAGAACGCTGAGGATGAGGTCTTTATCCTGAATGTCGCTTTTTGATACGAGTTCTTTGAAACCTTCCCAGTCTTCGGGAGTGAACTGAGCGGTGAGTTCGCCGAATTCAGTTACATTATCCTTTTTCAACTGATCCTTGAGATATTTTGAAGTATTCTGTTCGCGTTCTTCAGCAAGACGGGTGTTGAAGCTGAGTGTACCGTCGGGTGATGCGTAAGAAGAGATGTTGATTTCTTCGATCTGACGGTTAGGTGCTTCGTTGGCTGCGATAATCTG
>CAZHHF010000183.1:0-4130 GCA_964531905.1 uncultured Bacteroides sp. | reverse complement strand
CTGTTCGATGGCCGCTTATTTCGCGGCATTGGTGTGCGTTCTGCTGATTGCGGCACAATGGATTGCATCGCGCCGTGCGGTAACAGTGATGTTCCGTGTGTTCCTGATCTTGGTCGCAGTGCTTGTATCGCTGATTTTTGTTCTTGATTCGGTTCTTTACGGTTATTGGGGATTTAAACTCGACACGACGCCGCTGTTCTATTTCATTTCGTCGCCATCGCTTGCAATGGCGAGCATGGAGGTGACCGATACGATTATCGTGGCGGCGGTTATGGTGTGCATGGCAGTGGCGCTGTATTATCTTCTGAAATATGCATCGGGGCCGGTTCCCGGACAAGGGTCCACACTTCGTAGCCGCAGCGCGGTGTCGGGTGTGATGCTGTTATGCTGTGGCTTGTTGTTCATCCCGATCCGCGGTGGTGTCACTGTTTCGACGATGAATCTCAGTTCGGCTTATTTCAGCAGCGATAACCGGCTTAATCATGCGGCGATCAATCCGATGTTCAGTCTGATGTATTCGGCTACGCATACCAATGACTATAACACGGCATTTCAGTTTTTCGACAATGAGGTTGCGGAGGCAAATTTCGAGAATCTTAACAGCCGTAACGAGGAAGCTGGTGATTCCACGGTTGAATTGCTGTCGGTGAAGCGGCCTGATATTTACCTTATAATTCTTGAAAGTTTTTCTTCCCATCTGTTTCCTTCGACGGGTGGCGAAGCGATAGCGACGGGCCTTGACAGTGTGGCTTCGTCGGGGTTGCTATTCGATCGCATATATGCATCGAGTTTCCGCACCGACCGCGGTATTCCTGCCGTTCTGAGCGCTTATCCGGGTCAGCCTACAACGAGTGTGATGAAGGATGTTGCGAAGGCTGAATCGCTTCCTTCGATAGCCGGTTCTCTTGCAGGGGAGGGGTATGTGACCGAATATTATTACGGAGGTGATGCGAATTTCACCAACATGCAGGCTTATCTGAGGTCGGCAGGTTTCGGGAAGATTGTCAGCGACAAGGATTTTCCGATTAAGCAGAGGATGTCGAAATGGGGTGTTCCCGATGGTCCGCTGTTTGAGCGTGTTGCCTCGGAACTGACTCCCTATGACAGCGTTGCGCCTCGTTTCCGTGTGATTCAGACGTCGAGCAGCCACGAACCGTTTGATGTGGATCGTTCTCCACGAAGCGCCGATGAGCCGAAAGAGGTGACAGCGTTTGCTTATGCTGATAGTTGTGCTTCGGCGTTTATTGCGGGTTTGCGCCGATCACCTTCGTGGGCTAATTCACTCGTGATTCTTGTGCCAGATCACTATGGTTGTTATCCGAAGGGTCTTGAAGATGCGGCTGCGCGCCATGCAGTTCCGCTGATTTTTACCGGTGGAGCGCTCGCTTTGCGCGGAGTGAACAACACGGTAGGTTCGCAGACCGATATTGCCGCAACGCTTTTGGAGTCGCTCGGAATTGATCATTCCGATTTCAGGTTCAGTAATAATCTGCTTGACAGCGGGTGCAGTCATTATGCATTTTTCAGCAGTCCCAACGATTTTTCGTTTGTGGATTCGACGGGAGGTGTGTCGATTGATGTGAACACTGACCGTATCCTGTCGTGGAGCGGCGACACGACCCACCTTGCAAAAATGGCCCGCAGTTATCTTCAAACAATCTACCGCGATCTTGGCAGCAGATAATTAAAAGGTTGTAAAACTTACGTTTATGATAGAATATCTCCTTGATCTTGACCAAACTGTCTTCCTGTTTTTCAATAGCTTCAACTCATCGTTCTGGGACCGGGCGATGTTCATGTTTTCGGGGCGTTTTATATGGGTGCCGATGTATGTGGCATTTTTCATCGCTTTTTTCAAAGGTTTCTCATGGCGTATAGCCTTGACGTGGGTTGTAGCCGTGGGTTTGACAATTCTGCTGGCCGACCAGATATGTGCAACGTTCATCCGTCCGTTTTTTGAGCGGTTACGTCCATCTAATCCCGCCAATCCGGTATCGGAACTGGTTCACATCGTGCGCGATTATCGCGGGGGACGTTATGGTTTTCCGTCGTGTCATGCGGCCAATTCGTTCGGACTGGCAACCATTATGGCTCTGATATGGCGGGGTACGCGTCTCAGATGGTTTATTTTCCTTTGGGCCTTTGTCAATTCTTATTCGCGCATATATCTGGGAGTTCAATATACGGGCGATCTGCTTGTTGGTGGAATCATAGGTTCGCTGATTGCGACGATTGTGTACGCGGGTGCGCGTCAGGTTGTGAAAAGGGAGGTCAATCGCGATATGTTAAAGGCTCGTCCCCGATGTTATTATCTTCACGTCAATGATTACACGTTCACCTATCGCAGTATCGACGGGGGTGTAATAATCGGTCTTGTAACCGTGATAGTGATTTTGCTTGCTGCAATCGATTAAGTACATCATCATATAAATAGCAGCACCGTAGGATTGGTTCGCTACGGTGCTGCTTTATTTATTAATGGTGAGTGATCGGCTTTATTCGGCGATTTTGTGCATTGTATCAACGAGTTGGTCTCCGAGGTTGATGGTGTAGCCCGAGGAGATAAATACAACGCGGTTGAAAGTGTCGCCGATGATTGTCACCGGTAATTCCTTTTCAGGGAGTTCGGCAGCTATGTTTCCGGTTGTGTCAACTCCGAACACGACGTTGGAGGGAAGGTTGGGGTAGGTCGACGGATCGAATTTTGCCGCGCTTTCCTGGTCGGGGAAGAGAATGAAGATTGTGCGGCCCGTTTTTTCGAGTTCGGCTTTGCTTGCGCTGAGGTCGTTGAGTACGTGGATCGACGGTTCATGGTTAGGTTTGAGCATGATAAGCACGTAGTATCCGCGTCCCGAAGTTGACAGGAGCGATTTTTCTGTTCCGGTTTTGGTGTCGAAGTAGATGTTTTCCGAGTTGAAGTCACCGATAACCTGAACTCCGGCGGTGTCACGTCGCATAACGAGATCGAGTTCGGTTGTTTCATCGGGTACGATGTTGAACACGGTTGTGCGGGCGAGTACGCTTCCGTCGGCCATTCGCTGACCGGTTGTGAGCAGGTACTGTCCTTCATCCATGCGTGTTTCGGTTCCGAAGAGTTGTGAATATGTCGCTTCTTCGGGGTAACCCATCTGGTAGGGTTCGCCATCGGTGAGTTTCGAGATGCTGAAGTGAACGTAGTAGTTGGGATCGGTGATGCGGCCGGCAGGGGTGAAGTTCATTTTGAGCGTTCCTTGCGGGGTATTGGTGAGATTGGCGGCATCGGTAGGCTGGAATTCAACGTCGTTCCAGTTGCCGTTGTTGTCGCCCCACTGTGTTTTTCCGGTTACCGGGTCGATTCTTGCAGGGATGCCGGCGGTGCGGGCGATCGCAACGAACGTGATCGCGCGTGAACGGGCGTCGGCTTTGCCGTGGTTCCACACTTCGACGGGCGACATGAGTATTCCGAGCGGGTTATAGGTCGATTCAACCTGGATGTTCTTGGCTACCAACTCGATGAGTTTGCGTGGATCGGCATTGAACTCGCTCAGCTGATCGCCGGTGAATATTTTACGGAACTGACCTTTATAGGGGGTGAGTCCTTCGTTCGCTATACGTGGATTGAGGATATATTTTTTATAAAGCGGCGAGTTCACTTCGGGTGTGGCGATATGGTCGTTGAGGTTCTCCATCGTGATGTCGCGACGGTCTTTTTCGGCCATAGCTTCAAGAAGATCGAGTGCGCGTGAACGGTCGGCCGGTTGCAGTCCGGAAAGGAATTTCACGATGGTGGGGTGGTTTCCTCTCGACTCATTGAGGACGCGTGCTGTGCGTTCGGGATCCATTCCGAGCGATGCAGCGATCTCACGTCCTTTTTCGGGTGTGATGAATGTTGAAGTGTAGGCTGTTCTTATGGAATCTTCGCGTGCTTTGAGGATGTCGTTCATACGTGCCTGTTCGGGTGAGACGTAAGGCATGTTGGGTCGCTGTACCGGTGGAACGATGTCCCATTCGTAGGTAATGGCCGACGATGGTTTGAGGTCGAGTGTGACCACAACCTCTTTGTCGCGTCCGACAGATGCTTTTTTCATTCCGAAGTTGGTCTTATCTGTAGCGTGGACTATCACGTCGCCGAGACCAGTCGTAAGACTCGC
>CAZHHF010000182.1:0-4220 GCA_964531905.1 uncultured Bacteroides sp. | reverse complement strand
GGTGGTTTCTGGGTGGAAGATTGTTCCGCGGCATCCGAGAATATGCTTCTGGCAGCGCACGCGCTCGGCATCGGTGGTGTGTGGTGTGGCATCTACCCGCTTAAGGACCGGGAACAGCGCCTGCGTTCTATACTTAAATTACCATCCAACCTGACACCTCTCAACGTGATGGCTTTCGGATATCCTGACAAGCCGGCCACTCCAAAAAACAAATGGGATCCTGCTAAAATCCATTATAACGCCTACTGAGAACCCCTTATTTGAGAATCAGATTTCTCTTTTTAAGAACGATATAAGAATCACCTTTTTCAGAATTGAGACGGGTGATTGAATCATTTATGCAGTCAACCGAATTAACGATAGGAAGCACCTTTTTCAACATCTCTTCAATCTCCATATTATCACATGCCATCTCCGTTGTTGAAATATCAGTCAGACGTATAGAATCATTATATTGTATGTACTGACCACCAACGTGATTGCAGTTTGTAACTACTCCGAAAGTATAATCCTCTCTGAAGTCAATGTAGGCAGTTATCCCTTGCTCAATTTCGGAAGGACGGACATATGAAGAGTCATTCTCAACAACATTTTCAATATCCCATTGACCTTGAATATTGACTACAGAAATATTATCATTATCTACTTCCGATTTCCCGGAGTCACTTTTTGTGCCTACACATGAGGTTATGCCCATAGAAAGGCAAATCATAACACATTTCCACATAATATATATTGCTTAATGTGCAAAAGTAACAATTTAGAGCGTGTTTCACAAAAAAAAGTTAACGGCGGGGCTGCAATATTCCGGGGATGATATTTAGCGGATCAATTGCAAAGAGTGAATCACTTAGCTCGCCCTCCATAATCAATGGATCCAAAACAATCAGAGCATAGTATTAAAAGTAAGTATTAAAAACATTAATTTTTCTCGGAAGAGCATTTATATATAGGAGAAAGAACTATTTTTGTACTCTTAGCGTGTTTTATCAGTCGTTTCCGTAACTAACGGTATGTGAATGTACCGAAGGGTTGAAATAATCGGTACGTAGTATGAGTTCCGATACATCCACAGCTTCTTTCAATCTCACTGTGTCGATAGATTCGCAGACCTCCCCTATCGTCTCCTTTGTGGACACAAAAACCGCACCATGAGCAGGCAAAAGTAACGATGTGCCGGCTCCCTTCCAACCAAAAGGACCGGTACATCCCGTCAGATTAAGAATGGTTGAGTATACATCAACCTGTCCGGCCACATAATCCACACAGTGCGTTACTCCACTATTAGCTACAATCATAGCCATATTGACATCCTCCTGTGATTCAGCATTAATACCTTGTGAGTGATCACTCACGATTATCACCATCGTATTATCCTCCATTCCATAGAGCCTCAGGGTTTCAAGAAATTTACCTAACTCCGTGTCAAAATAATTGACCATTCTCAGATAAGAGTTCTCTAAACCTCCGTTTGATAACCATTCCGGATGATTTTCTTCAGGTATATCCGGATCATCAAAAGGTATATGCATTGAGACGGTGAGCAACTCAAGAAAAAAAGGTTGCTTAAGGTTCGGAAGCAGTCCTGATGCAAATTTAAACACAGCACCGTCACTTCCTCCCACTTTTTTCCTTAGATCCGGATAATCTTTATGAGTAAAGATGGTATCAAATCCGTAACTGTCAAAAGTCTTCCATTCGTTCCAATATGTAGCGTCATCACCAAACACGACTACATTCTCTTTTTTAGCCAGCACACGTGGCAATGCAGGAAAGCGGTTTGTACTGCCTATAGCAATGGCGGTAGAAAATTCAGGCAGTGGATAAAGCCCCGTATTGACCAAGAGTTGACCGTCTCCCGATCCTCCGGTTCTAATCTGGGGTATGATATTCAACGCTGACAATGTCCCGGGCCTTTCAATAAGTTCTAGCATGACTGGTGAAATCGGATGCCCCTCAACACGAGCCGTTATTGCATAGGAATTAAGTGACTCCACAAGGATGAGTATTATATTCTTATCTCTATTTGAAGCCAACACGCTGTCAGGAAGAGAATAAAATCGGGGAGTAGAAGCTATGAATGTCTCAATCCTGTTACCATCATCCTCCGACAGTTCTTTCCTCAAGGATGTAAGTTGTACCATTTGATAGCATGACTTGAGAAAATGCACTACTGGTCCATTGACAGCCAAATCTCCCGCATTTCGATAGAGCATGCCTTGACCACATCTTATAACCGTAGCCGACAGGAACGAGTTTTTCTGACCAAACGAGGCAGTGTATTGCTTAAATATATGGCTGCTCACCATCTGCCCTCCAAAAAAAAGAACAGCTGCGCCACCAGTAATCAACCATTTAAAGCGTAATGTAAGATCTAATGATTTTACAGACCGTCTACAACCTGCCATGTATAAAACAATCAGCAATATTGGGAGGATTGCTATAATGAGATCTCCCCATTTCCACAACCCAAGAACCGACCTTATCAATTCACGTCCTACATTCCCTATAAGCAATAACGATACAATACCGGGCGTATCACCCCAGAATCGATAATACCACACACTGCCCAATGCCCAGATACATATGACCGATACCGGTATGAGCATTGTCCAACGGAATCTTCGCCCGGTGAATACAAACGGGATGGTTATAATGGCGGCATCACCGAGAAACCTGAGGAATCGTGCAAGCAGAGTACGACCGCATAGCGAGTCAGTACATATCGCCTCCCACCACCATATTGTGATAATAACCCCTATCACGATGATGAAAAATAGAGCGGCCTTTAGCAGATTATTTGTGTGAAGTTTTCTCATCTCACATTTAAAAAGCGCCAAAGAACAATCCAAAAACTATATCGGTAAACTGCATGCTCTAAGATGAATAACCAACGGTTGCTATCATTGCTGCCATTATAAACGTTGTTACCATTTGGCATCACAAAAGTACATAAAAAACTCAAGATTTTTACACCTGCAAATTAAAAGTAAATGTTAAAAACATTAATTTTATCGGGAGAGCAACTACATATAGGAGAAAAAGACTATTTTTGTACCTTAGAAAAATACTGTACCGACATATTTACCTTAATAGACATAAAATCATAGTAAATACCTTATGTTTAAACCAATCAAATCAATTAGCAAACTACTCTTAGTTGCGTCTCTGATGGGTACATTGTTTTGTCCGGAATTAGGACATGCTATGCCGGCGCCACAAACTTCGGCATCCACACAGACCGGAACGACAGCTAAGGGTCTCGTCAGGGATGAATACGGTGATCCCATGATCGGAGCCGTAATCCGTGTGGTTGGTAGTCCTACTCAAGGAACCGCTACCAACGTTGATGGCGAATTTTCACTCGCCAATGTGAAAGAAGGTGCCAAACTACAAATCACTGCCGTGGGTTACAAACCCATAGAAGTGGTGTGGAACGGGACTCCGCTTGAAATCGATCTTGGAGTCGACAGTCAGCAACTCGACGAAGTGGTAGTAACGGCAATGGGTATAACCCGTGAGGCCAAAACACTTACCTATGCGGCTCAGACCATCAAGAACGATGAAGTGACCCGTATCAAGGAAACTAACTTTATCAATGCCCTTCAGGGAAAGAGTGCCGGTTTGACCATCACGCCCAACAACTCAGGTGCAGGTGGCGGTGCGTCGAAAATCATTCTTCGTGGATCTACTTCAATTCTCGGATCCAACCAGCCTCTGATAGTTCTCGACGGTGTTCCCATGCAAGCCAATCAGGGAACACAGCAGGGTGTTGACGGTATCATCAATGGTGGCGGTGCCAGTGGCGATGACATCCTGTCGACCATCAACCCTGAGGATATCGAAAACATGACCATTCTTAAAGGTCCGAATGCTGCTGCGCTTTACGGTTCAGCTGCTAACAACGGTGTGATCGTCATCACCACCAAATCGGGTATGAATGGTACCACTAAAGTAGATATCTCAAGCTCAACCTCTATCGATCGCATAGCAATGTATCCTAAGACACAGACCCGATCCGGTGCGACTGCACAGTTGCTCACCGGCGAATCAAGTGTGCTTAGCGCTTGGGGACCTGTCATTGGTCAGCGTTCAGCTGATGCTATTGCATCGAAGCCTTACATGATGAACTCGGCACGCGACGGTATCAGTGACTTCTTCGAAACCGGTCTGACTCTCAACAACGGTATCACTCTCTCGGGAGGTAACGAGTTTTCACG
>CAZHHF010000181.1:0-4230 GCA_964531905.1 uncultured Bacteroides sp. | reverse complement strand
ACGAATTTAGAGCTGTCGGGAGACAGCTCTTTTTCGTTTACAGAAGCCTTATGATTTTACGTTTAACCGATTCGATCGAAGCTTGCTGACCCGGAGGGAGTGAGTCGATTATAATCCGTAGCTCTGATCTCAGTTCCGGAAACGGTCTCACCATCTTATATGCAATCTTGATCATCAACGACCTGCAACTGCAATTAAACGATGGATTCAGAATATTCTGAAAACAGAAATCGAGAAAATCTACCCGAAATTCATCTTCATTAAGTTCATCGATCGATTCATTAATCAATGATAGAACAAGGCCATGCCGAATGAGAGTCTGATTCATAACGAAATCAATCATATCATTCCGTATATGACTCAGATATGTGTTGATACTTGACATTGACAAATGATTAAGAATCCAAAATGAATTTGCAACTACACGCCGCTCACCGGAGCTGAACGCTATCTCAAGAAGCTTATCTATCCTTTCTTGATCATTTTCAAGTTGGGATGCCAAAGCATCCACTATTCGGCCTGACAACGGCTTATCAAGTATTTGAAAATTAAATTCCATATTATCGTTATTGGTAAAAGACGCGAACCAAGTTCCATAAGTGTGACCTGATTCGCGTCTATATCAATAGATTTTCTGCTATTATTTTTTAGAGGTTTGTTCGAGGAGACGTTTTGTAGCCCCTATGAGCTGATTATCAACTCCGTTAATAACATCTTCGGGCGTATTGTAGATTATAACATCGGGCATCAGTTGCTGATTCTCAAGCGGCTTACCATTGCGATCGAGAGATGTCACCTGAGGAATACCGAACACGATCGACGGATCGACCTGAGGTTCCCACCATACCGCTGTCATCGTACCGGGAACAGGGGCGCCTATAACCTCACCGATACCGAGGGTTTTATAAACGTACGGAGTACCGTGTGCATCACTGTAGTTCGCTTCATTTACAAGCATTGCCGAGGGTTTAAGCCACTGTGAGTAAGGCTCACTGCCGATGTACTGTCCACGCGGTTGAAAACGCACATATTCTTTTCCGCTCAATAAAATGGCAAGATCATTATGCAGCCATCCGCCACCATTATAGCGGGTATCGACGATAACGGCATCGCATTGACGATATTTACCGAGAATACGGTCGTAGGCGTTCCGGAAACTCGGACTGTCCATTGCTGCTATATGAACATATCCTATACGTCCGCCCGACACACTGTCGACAATAGCTTCATTCTTTTCTACCCAACGCTGATAAAGAAGATTCTTGACTTTCGCATCAGTTGTGGGACGAACATAAACTGTTTCTTTCTTTCCGCCGGCTCTCTGAATGTCAAGGCGAATCTTTCGGCCTGCTTTACCATCGAGCATCGGGAAATAATCGGCTCCGGCTTTTACGGGTGTATTGTCGATCGACAATATAATATCACCTTTTTCAAGCGCGACATCGGTTGCAGTCAGCGGCCCGCGTTTAAGCACTTCGGCAATCTTAAGTCCATCTCCAGTATAAGATTCATCAAAGAATGCTCCGAGGTTGGCGGTCGCCTGACGACCAAGCTGCTGACGGTGACTGCTACCTGTGTGGGAAGCATTAAGTTCACCGAGAAGTTCGCTTAATAATATCGAGAAATCGGCATTGTTGTTGATATATGGCAAGAATTTCTCATATTCTTTTTTATACAGATCCCAGTCAACCCCATGTAGATTGGCATCGTAGAACTTATCAAGTACCTGACGCCACACATGATCATAAATATATTTACGTTGCTCGGCAGAATATGATGTAACCTCGGCTTCGAATTCGATTGGAGTGGACTGACCGTTGGCCAGATTAATTTTTCTTATTCCGCCTGATGTCAAAGCATAAAGATTCTGGCCTTTCTTATCAGGCATGAATCCACCGATCGCACCTTTTACCAATACTTTTGTATTTCCCTTCTTTAGATCGCGCTGGAAAAGACACTGACCCTCGGGCGTAGAAGTGATATAGTATAATTTATCTGCTTTAGGAGAAACATAATATCCACCCATTCGGGAAGAGGAACCAGTCAGACGCTCTATTCTGTAGCGTCGGTTTTCAAGGTCAAATTTAAGTTCCTTAACCTCATCCTTTTTCCCCTTATCGGCCTCTTCTTTTTTATCTTTATCCTTATCGCTTTTCTTATCTTTGGAATTTTTCTTCTCTGCCTCAGCCTTAGCTTTGGCTTCATCTTCTTTCTTTTTCTTATCGGCTTTCTCGGCAAGCTTAAGATCTTCCTCATTCATATTGAAACGGTCGTATGCTTCTGAATCAAGGAACATTATCATTACGTCCGATTCATTACCCCAGCTTCCATGACTGCGATAACCGTATTTTCCGGTCATCCATGCAACCGCTTTTCCATCCATCACCCATTGCGGGGTGCTGTCGCCATAGCCGCTTTCTGTAAGATTTATCACCTCCGATCCGTCGGCTTTTATCAGGGCGATATCCTTATTGTTCCACCCTCCGGTAGCGATATATGCCGTGAGCAGCCATTTACTGTCGGGACTCCATTCAAAACTGACATCTCCGTCACTATAGCTGTAGTTATATTTTCCATCGAGAGCAGTGGTGACTTTTTTACTCTTCAAATCGAGAATCCTAATAGCCGTACGGTCCTCAAGGAATGCAACCTTTTTACCATCGGGACTGAAAGATGGCTGAAAAGCCGGTTTAGAACTCTTGTACAGCGGTTTCTCTACAATATCAGTTGCATAAAGCAATGATTTTTCTGTCGAATCTTTTATCTCTGCAGTAAACAGTTGCCAGATGCCGTCGCGTTCACTATCATAAACGATCGAACGTCCGTCAGGTGCAAAATCAACCGAACGTTCCTGCTGAGGAGTATTGGTAATGCGGCGGGTTGTTGCATAATCGGTAGATGTCACATATACATCACCGTTAAGAACAAAAGCGACACTCTCGCCATCGGGTGAAATGGCAAGCGTTGTAGCCCCGCGATTACTGATGCTTTTCGATGGAGCTTTCTCGTAATCATCTGAGACAATGTTAACTTTAACTTTATACGGCATTTTACCATAGGGAGTAGCATATATCTCACCGTTCCAGCTGTATGCCATCATACCGTTATCGGCCATCGACAATGATCTCACTGGGTGTTTGCTGAATTTTGTCTGCTGACGTTTTTTCCCATCGGCCATCTGATATGAATAGACGTTGAATGTACCGTCTTCTTCACTAAGGAAATACATCTTTCCGTCTTTACCCCACACAGGCTCGAAATCATTACCGTCAAAATCGGTCAGACGTGTGTATTTTCCGTTCTCAATCAGCCATATATCGCCGGTTGCCGAAGACCGTTCATGCTTACGGTAAAGATTCTCAACGCCTTTGCGGTCCTGATAAAGTATACGACCGTTGGGGGCTACGTCAAGAGAAGTCATAGGTATGGTTGAAAATAGCTGAGGACGGCCACCATGTACATTAACTTTATATACCTGAGATGTGAATGCTCCCTGAAGAGTATTCTGGGCAGGCATCAGCGAAGCCTGAAACAAAATGGTCTCATTATCAAGGAATCCTAACGGAGTCTCACTGCCTGAATGAGTTGTGACGCGCCGAGGAGTTCCTCCGTTACGATCAACGACAAAAATATCGTTAGAGCCTTCTCGAGTGCTTGTGAAAGCTATGGTCTTGCTATCGGGACTCCATCGTGGAACCGAATTATAACTGTTGCCCGAGGTAATCTGACGCGCATCACCTCCTGCAACCGGCACAGTATAGATATGTCCTTTATATGTAAAGGCTATTTCAGTTGCATCAGGAGATATCGCCACATTACGCAACCATAAAGGAGCGGCATTCAAACCGGCGGCAGCAAGTGTCGAGGCTAATGCCAGAGATAAATATTTCTTCTTCATTAATTTAATGTAATTGGTTTTCTATGGTTAGATGGTCTATGATTTTATCAAATGCAAAATTATTGAAATATTTTTAATCGGACAACCGCAGCCTCTACGAGCAAATACAAAATTAGAGCCAGTTTGATAATAATTTTTCCTATCCTGTCACCTTTTGTGAATAAAGTGTGTCTTATTGATGAGACGTCTCAAAAAATAACATCAATAAAATAACAAGTTAAAATTAAAATTTATGGAAGACGTATTAGTTCCAATATTCTGCGTTTGTGTACTTCCTATCTCTATTGTGCTTATCATCGCTCTCATGAAAAGAAATAGTGACAACCAGAGAG
>CAZHHF010000180.1:0-4247 GCA_964531905.1 uncultured Bacteroides sp. | reverse complement strand
GATATTAAACTGCTTCAGATGTTATCGGATAATGCACGTAAACCTTATCTTGAAATAGCACGCGAAACAGGTGTGTCAGGAGCTGCTATCCACCAGCGTATGGCAAAACTTCAGGCGCTCGGCATTGTCAAAGGTTCGGAGACAATTATCGATCCTGCCTCAATAGGCTATAACACTTGTGCTTATCTTGGTGTAAGAATCGATAACACAAGCAATTATAATGATATTATTGAAAAACTGAAACAGATACCTGAAGTTATCGAAAGTCATCTCACCACAGGCCAGTACGACCTTCTGATCAAGGTGTATGCCAAGAACAATGAACACTTGCTGAATGTTATTCTTAACAAGATCTACAAGCTTAATCTTGGCCGCACTGAAACTATCATGTCATTCAAAGAGCTATTCAAACGTCAGCTTCCAATCGACAGCAGTAATCTGATGTAATGAACAGATAGAGAATCGGCGGTTTAAGCACTCACAAACCCCTAATACTCTAACTACATTATGATCGACAACCTTTTACTTAACGCCATATCATGGGCCAGACAAGCCGGAGCTATTCAGCTCGGCTTGTTTCGCTCAGGGAATCTTAAAATCGAGTCTAAGCTGAACGACAGCGATATCGTAACTCAGGCCGATAAACTGTCGGAACAACTTCTGATAGAAAACATTCACAAGCATTATCCAACACACAATATTCTCTCGGAGGAATCAGGAGAAGAAAATCGCTCTGACTCGGAATACCGATGGATTATAGATCCGCTTGACGGAACAACCAATTTCAGTACCGGTCTTCCTCTTTTCAGTGTTTCGATCGCAATCCAGAAAAACAACGAGACTATTATCGGCGTCGTCTATGCACCATATCTAAATGAAGTATTTCATGCAGTAAAAGGATGTGGAGCGTTCCTTAACGGAGAGCAGATATCATGTTCAGCTAACAGCGAACCGTCAAAAGCAATATTAGCTACCGGATTTCCCGTAGACAAAGATACCAACAGCGATAACAATCTCGATAATCTTCAGAAGATTATACCGCAGGTAAGAGGAATGAGACGTCTCGGGTCGGGAGATATCGATCTGTGCTATGTCGCAGCCGGAATCCTCGACGGATATTGGGAACTGAATCTGCATAAATGGGATATCGCTGCCGGCGAACTTATCGTCAGCGAGGCCGGAGGACGTTTAACCCGTTTCCGTCCCGACCGCAATTATTGCATAGCAGCCTCATCGGCACCGCTCCACGACTGGCTGATCAGCAATCTCTCCACTGAATAAACCAACAAATCTGAAATCATCATGAAATCATTTATCATTTCTGCTATACTCACACTGTCGGCAACAACAGTGTGTGCGAAGGATATACCCTCATTCAACGACTGTTTCTCCGACTCAACACTGAGACTCGACTATACGTTCACCGGTCTAAACAATCAACAGTATATCGGTCTTTCGCAAAAAACATGTACGCCGGGCTGGGTAGGACGTCGCCATAATCTCGACAAACTTCCGGTTAGAGGAAACGGACAGCTATACATGACCGATAAAGAATCGGGCGACACGATTTATGCAACATCGTTCTCATCGCTATTCTTTGAGTGGCTCGATACGGATGAAGCCGCACACACCACCCGTTCCATGCCTGAGACTGTTCTGGTTCCGATGCCGTTGCGACCGGTCAACGTCCACGTGAATCTCAACAATCACCGTGGCAAATCGGTTGCTACACTCATTCACCCGATATCACCCGATGATATTCTCATAAAGCGTCCCGATACAAAATCGACCACACCATATAAATATATATATAAATCGGGCGATCCGAAGGAAAAAATCGATGTTGCGATTCTGGCCGAAGGATACACAGTTGCCGAGATGGATTCGTTTTACCATCACGCCAATATAGCTGTTGAAAGCCTGTTGAACCATGAACCGTTCAAATCTATGGCCGACCGATTTAATTTCGTTGCAGTCGCAAGTGCTTCCGATGAATCGGGAGTAAGTGTACCGCGATTCAACAACTGGAAAAAAACAGCTTTTTCTTCCCACTTCAGCACATTTTATTCCAACCGGTATCTTACAACCACAAATGTTCCGGATATTCATAACGCGCTTCTCGGGATTCCGTACGAACACATTATTATATTAGCCAATACCGATGAATATGGTGGCGGAGGAATTTATAATTCATATACGCTGACCACAGCGCGTCACGACATGTTCCGTCCGGTCATCGTTCATGAGTTCGGCCACAGTTTCGCCGGGCTTGCCGACGAATACTTCCACGGAAGCGGCGACGTTATGAGCGATACTTACCCCAACGATGTTGAACCGTGGGAACAGAATGTAACCACCTTAGTCGACTTCACATCAAAATGGGAAGATATGCTTCCCGAAGGTACGGAAGTTCCTACCCGTCAGATCGACAAAACGAAAGTAGGTGTATATGAAGGCGCGGCCTACTCTACCAAAGGAGTATTCCGACCATTTGATGAATGTAGGATGAGGAACAATGTGGCTCCGGCATTCTGCCCTGTCTGTCAACGTGCAATCATGCGAATGATAGAGTTTTACACCGATGATAAAAAATAATAGTTAAAGTATGTGGATATTTGTTGTATATATTGCCGAATAATTACTAAATTCGCGTCATATAAACATCAACATTCGACAAACGAAACAATTTACAAGATATGGTTTTTAATTTCCGCATTGTATCAGACGAAATACCTAATTTCCGTCGTGAAATTGAAATTGATGCCGATGCAACTTTTCTTGATTTGAAGAACGCTATATGCGATTCCGTGAATTTCGACAAGAATCAGATGTGTTCATTCTTCATCTGTGCCGACAACTGGGAAAAAGAGAAAGAGATTACTCTTGAGGACATGGGCAGCGACTCCGATGAAGATGTCTACCTCATGGAAGATTCTATTCTCAGCGACTTCATCGAGGACGAAGGTCAAAGATTGATCTTTACATTCGATTACATGACCGACCGTTCACTCTTCATTGAGATGAAAGAAATTATTACCCGGAAGAATCTGAAAGATCCAGTATGCACCCTTTCAAAAGGAGCTGCTCCAGCACAGACAATGGAATTTGACGATTTTGAGGAGAAAGTCAACGCCAAGACAATCACTCCTAACTCAATAGATGATCTTGATGAAACGTTCTACGGTTCCGATGAATTCAACGATGATGAAATGGATGCAGACGCGTTCGACGAACTGACATTCGACGAATAAGAATTATTCAACAAAATCAATACTACAGGCAGGCTTCGTTTCGAAGCCTGCTTTTTTATATATTATAGTTATTAAAAACCGAAACAATATTCACAAAAGATTGTTAAATAAATAAAGGCCGGTCAATTGATCAAACAGAATAACTCCGGTCTACGAATCAATTGAATTATAAAATTTCACATAATATATTTAAATATGAATTTCAATAGTTTTACAATCAAGTCGCAGGAAGCG
This sequence comes from uncultured Bacteroides sp., assembly GCA_964531905.1. GTDB lineage: Bacteria > Bacteroidota > Bacteroidia > Bacteroidales > Muribaculaceae > CAJUPY01. The sequence goes on along the minus strand of CAZHHF010000180.1, from coordinate 762 downwards.
ATTCAGAAAGCCGTGGAACTCACACGCGCTTCGGGTCAACAGCAGATTGAGCCTGCCCATCTTCTCAAAGCGATTCTCACCGAAGGTGAATCGCTCGTGAAATTCATTTTCCAAAAAGTAGGCGCAAATCTTCCTCTGGTCATGCAGAGTGTTGACCGGGAAATCGAAACATTCCCTAAAGTCAGCGGAGGCGAACCATATTTGAGCCGTACCTCCAACGACGTTTTACAGAAAGCACTGGACATCGCTAAGAAAATGGGCGATGAATATGTGACACTTGAAGCATTACTGATGGCTATTTTCGTTATCAACTCACCCGCATCTACCATCCTAAAGGATGCCGGACTTAGCGAAAAAGAGCTTCAGGCTGCCATCGACGAACTCCGAAAAGGTAAAAAAGCTACCGATCAGAGTGCCGAAGACACTTATAATGCATTGAGCAAGTATGCAATCAACCTTAACGAGCGCGCGCGCTCAGGTAAGCTTGATCCGGTTATCGGCCGAGACGACGAGATAAGACGCGTTCTTCAGATATTGAGCCGACGCACAAAGAACAACCCCATGCTCATCGGTGAACCGGGTACCGGTAAAACCGCAATCGCCGAAGGTCTCGCACAGAGAATAGTTCGAGGCGATGTTCCTGAAAATCTGAGAACAAAACAGATTTTCTCGCTTGATATGGGTGCGCTTGTGGCCGGAGCAAAATATAAAGGTGAATTCGAAGAACGACTTAAAGCTATCGTTAACGAAGTTACTCAAAGC
>CAZHHF010000179.1:0-4269 GCA_964531905.1 uncultured Bacteroides sp. | reverse complement strand
GATATTGATTGTCACTGAGTTGATTCCTTGTATGGTTTCGAGTTTATAACGTGCATCATCAACGATAAAATCTGCCATAGGGCAATTTGGAGCCGTCATGGTCATATCAATCGTAAGATCTCCAGAATCGCTTATATCTATTTTATATATAAGACCAAGACTATACACATCAACCGGTATTTCAGGATCGAAAACCGTTTTAAGCATTTCAATTACTTTCTCTTCAAGTTCAAGACGTTGTTCTGGTGACATATAGTTTTCAATTTAAACTGATACAAACTTAAGCAAAAATTCCCGATTTCCAATCAGTATACTATATAAAAACGTGACTGCGTCAAAATATTTAATTTTGACGCAGCCACTTTAATGTTTGCCGCAGATGCCCCTATTATGACATACTGCCACTAAAAATCTTAAATATATTATTAGAAATAATAACTTGCTGTAACTGTCCAGCAACGGTTTTTACCTGAATAAATCGCATCATCACCTGAAGCCGATTTAGATAAACCGAAACCATAATTAGCAGCTAACTGCAGATGACGTACTAATTCAACGCCGGCACCGACGGTCCATGCAGTATCAAAAGTCTTGTTACGCCATGCATTGCTAACGTTCTTACCTGAGATAAGGAATGAGAAATCCGGACCAGTTGTAATAAACGGAGTGATTATACGGCTTATTACGGGAATACCGATTTTCCATTTAAGATTCAACGGAATATCAATGTAATCACGGTTTGCAACCGATACAGTTGTACCGAGCGCATTACTGTTAGCCGATCCTTCAGTTGCAACTTCCATCGAACGACGGGCATAAAGTACCGATGCATCGAAACCGAGATTCACGATAGGCACAGTGAACTCACATGTCAAACCACCAGTAAAACCTGTACGGTTAGAGCTGTTTACTACCTCTTTATCAAAATGGAGTTTATTCACCGCCATACCGGCGCGTAAACCGAAACGAAACTGAGCGCTTGCAGGAGCAACACATGCCGATACCAGAACCACTGCCGCTAAAATACGTTTAAAAACCTTCATAAATAATTGAAACTTAATTGTGAAACATATTAATTGTTGCAAAAATAACGTTTATTTTCCATAGTAACACTTTCAGGACCTATAAAGTTCATCCATAGATCGCAACAAAAGAAAAATACTAAATTTGCACTACAAAAGATAATGACTATATGAACTCACAGCTTAAAGGATACATTTTCGGAATACTGGCCGCTGCACTTTACGGAATGAATCCCCTATTTACTCTGCCGCTGTATAGCGACGGAATGGCTCCCGATTCTGTTCTGTTTCTCCGTTACATCATAGCAATTCCTGTACTCGGAACTATGGTAATAGCGAGAAAACGTTCATTCGAAGTAAAACCGCAACAATTAGGATTACTCGCCGTTCTCGGCCTTCTGATGGGATTCTCATCTCTCGCCCTCTTCACAAGCTACACATATATTGATGCCGGCATTGCCTCTACGATACTCTTCGTCTACCCTATTATGGTGGCGCTTATAATGGCGGCGTTATTCCATGAGCGGCTTACACTACACACGGTCATCTGCCTCGCATCTGCTATGTCTGGAATATATCTCCTCTACAACGGCTCATCGGGAACCACACTCAGCACTGCCGGCACAGTTTGGGTTATGTTATCATCACTCTCCTACGCAATATACATCGTGGCGGTAAACACTCCTATGATCAAAAATATAGCTACATTACCACTCACGTTCTACGTCCTTCTGTTCGGATCACTTATCTTCGCTGTTTGTCTTATCGTAAAAGGCACTATGCAGCTACCGTCGTCACTACCTATGTGGCTCTGTGCAGTTTCACTCGCTGTACTCCCTACAGCAGCCTCACTCATACTTACAACTGTAGCCATACAGAAGATAGGATCAACGGCAACCGCTATTCTCGGAGTTTTCGAACCTGTTACGGCTATATTTTTCGGTATTATTATCTTCCACGAGCAACTTACCGTACGCGACATCATCGGTTTACTCATGATCATGATAGCCGTGTGCCTTGTCATCGGCGGCAAGAATGTGGCAGCAAGAATTATCCGCATTAAGAAAATGTTCCCCCCTCTGAAAAAACATTAGCAAATACATAATCAAATCAGACACATTTAATCCGATTTTTCGTATTTTTGCAAAAAAATCGACCTTATATGAGCATTATTTCCTATAAAGATGTAGAGATTCTTCGAAAAGAACTTGTCGTTTTAAAACATGTATCACTTACCGTTGAACCCGGTGAGTTCGTGTATCTTATAGGAAAAGTAGGAAGCGGAAAAAGCAGTCTCATGAAATCCATGTACGCCGAAGTTCCTATAACCGAAGGCAATGCCGAAGTTCTCGACTACAATCTCGTTGGGATTCAGAAAAAAGAGATTCCATTCCTGCGACGGAAAATAGGAATAGTATTTCAGGATTTCCAGCTCCTAACCGACCGCAACATATTCAATAATCTTAAATTCGTACTTGATGCCACCGGCTGGACCGACAAAACTGACATCGAGAACCGTATTGAAGAAGTACTTAAAGAAGTGGGCATGCTCAACAAATCCTATAAGATGCCTCATGAACTGTCGGGCGGTGAACAACAACGCATTGTAATAGCCCGAGCGCTGCTCAATAAACCGAAACTTATACTCGCCGATGAACCCACAGGAAATCTCGATCCGGCTACAGGCGAACAGATTGTCGCGAAACTTCATTCCATTGCCGCGCAAGGTACAGCCGTAGTAATGGCCACCCACAACCTACAACTTGTAGAGCAATTCCCCGGAAGAGTTCTCCGATGCGAATCGAAAGGAGTCACGGCTGAATAACCGGTTTGGGACTATATCACTTTTTTGCTAATTTTGCAGAATGAAATTCCAACTACAGTATACTGCTGATAATTCTAACGCCCGTGCAGGCCTAATCACTACCGATCACGGAACAATAGAAACACCTATATTCATGCCGGTCGGAACTCTTGGATCGGTAAAAGGAGTTCACATGCATGAACTCCGCGACGACATCAAAGCGCAGATTATTCTCGGGAACACATACCATCTTTACCTCCGCCCCGGAGTTGAGATACTTAAGCAGGCCGGAGGTCTCCATAAATTTAACGGATGGGAGCGACCCATACTTACCGACAGTGGAGGATTTCAGGTATTTTCTCTCTCATCAAACCGGAAACTTAAAGAAGACGGCGCACACTTCCGGAGCCATATCGACGGATCAAAACACCTTTTCACACCTGAAGGAACAGTTGATATCCAAAGAGCTATCGGAGCCGACATAATGATGGCGCTTGATGAATGTGCGCCCGGAACATCCGATTGGAACTACGCCCGTAAATCACTCGACCTAACGCATCGCTGGCTCGACAGAGGATGGCAGCGCTTCAACGAAACTACCGGACTCTACGGTTATACACAGGCATTCTTTCCAATCGTACAAGGCTGTACATATACCGACCTAAGGCAAGAATCAGCACGTAAGGTCGCATCACTCGGAGCCGAAGGAAACGCAATCGGAGGACTGGCCGTAGGAGAACCTGCAGAAACAATGTATGAGATGATTGAAGTTGTCAACGCGATCCTACCTGCCGACCGTCCACGCTACCTTATGGGAGTAGGTACCCCCGCCAACATTCTTGAAGCAATAGATAGAGGAGTCGACATGATGGACTGCGTCATGCCTACCCGTAACGGACGTAACGGAATGTTATTCACAGCCAACGGAATAATGAACATGCGCAACAAGAAATGGGCCAACGATTTCACACCGATACAACCCGATGGCCCGAGTTACGTTGACCGCGTTTACTCAAAAGCCTACCTGCGACATCTCTTCATTTCTCAAGAACTGCTTGCAATGCAAATTGCGTCAATCCACAATCTTGCATTCTATCTTTGGCTCGTAGGTGAAGCTCGCAGACACATTATCGACGGAGACTTCAAGTCATGGAAAACAGAAATGATTGAGAGGGTCACAACACGGCTATAATCCATCAAAACAGCACCAATGCGCCGACCGATAAAAATACTCGATCTATATATTATTGGAAAGTTCCTCGGAACATATATTTTTGCGATCGCAATCATCCTTGCGATCACGATCATGTTCGACATCAACGAAAAACTCGATGCCTTTTTGAAAGCCCCACTCGGAGCAACGATATTCGACTATTTTTTGAACTTCCTACCCTACTTTGCCAACCAGTTCTCACCGCTGTTCACATTCATCGCCGTAATCTT
>CAZHHF010000178.1:0-4270 GCA_964531905.1 uncultured Bacteroides sp. | reverse complement strand
CTGGGTGTATTCTGTACAAACTTCGGTTGTGATAGTAAAACCGGGAGGTACAGGCATACCGAGAAGGTTCATCTCGGCAAGATTGGCGCCTTTACCTCCGAGGAGGTTACGCATTGAAGCATTTCCTTCTGCTTTACCGTCGCCAAATGTATAAACTCTTTTCATCAGGTTTATTAATTTAGTTTATATAATTAGATGTGTATTATGTTCTAAATATTATAGTTGATACTACGGTTTGCAAATTTAGCTATTTATTGGCATACACGAAAAATTTTGCGTGAAAATTATTATAGCAAAGTTTCCAATAACAATAATTTTATAAAATATGAATTCCTATTTCCGAAAATCGTGCTTTGCGAAGGAAGTATGGGAAGATTTTGTTGTATATTTGCGGTAAGTCAAAGTGCCTGACGGCACCGCACACCGGCCTGCAGCCTACGTATGCTCTTTGCATACTCGCGAATATATCACTATATTTGCGGTAAGTCAAAGTGCCTGACGGCATCGCACACCGGCCTGCAGCCGACGTATGCTCTTTGCATACTCGCGAATATATCACTATATTTGCATGTGCAAATCAGATATCATGATTACTATACCAATTAATTCTACTCTTTACAATGAAAAATCTTCTGTTATTGCTGATTCCTGTGCTATCGGTTATGCCGAGCGCATGTTCGGATTCTGCTGAGCCGGCATCGGCTAACGATATTATCCCGTTACCAAAATCGTACACTCCAACCGATGATTATTGGAAAGCCGGCAAAAGTGTGAGTCTAAGTATCGAAGGGGTCGACCGTACCGACAGTATAAGAATTGCCAATACGCTCACCTCCGTTATACCGACAATCCAACCGAGTGCGGGCGATAACGCTGAAATAACACTGCGCTGCGTGACTTCACCATCCATTGAGAAAGAGGGTTATGATATGTCAATTTCACCCGACGGCATTACTGTGGAAGCATCTACTCCCAACGGACTTTTTTACAGCATGGTCACTTTGGGTGAAATGATCAAGGTCGGTGACGGAACTGTTTCGTGCGGGCAAATCAGTGACACGCCGCGGCTTTCTTACCGAGGCATGATGCTTGATGTGTCACGCAACTTCCGCGACACGGCTTTTATCAAAAAGCAGATTGACGCTATGGCACGACTGAAGCTCAACAATCTGCATCTGCATCTGACCGATGGTGCCGGATGGAGAATAGAAATCAAACGTTATCCGCAGCTGACTGACTTTGCCGCATGGCGCGAAGGTAAAACGTGGAAAGATTGGAATTCTTCAGGCAACCGATATGTTAACGCGGATGATCCTAAGGCCGAAGGTGGTTTCTACACTCAGCAGCAGCTTCGCGAACTCGTTGAATATGCCGCCGACAGATACATCAATATCATTCCCGAGATAGAGATGCCTTCCCACTCCGAAGAAGTTCTTGCCGCATATCCCGAATTGTCGTGTACACATGAACAGTATGGTCAGTCGGACTATTGTGTAGGAAATGATTCTACGTTTACATTTATTGAGAATGTACTGACTGAAGTACTTGATATATTCCCGTCGAAATTAATTCATATCGGTGGTGATGAAGCATCAAAAAGGGCATGGAAAGATTGCCACTTATGCCAACAGCGGATGCGTCAGGAGAAGATCAGCGATGTTGACGGTCTGCAGAGTTATTTCATAAAACGGATCGAAAAGTTTCTCAACGAACATAACCGTGATTTGCTCGGATGGGATGAGATAATGGAAGGTGGTATCGCACCAAACGCTACCGTGATGTCATGGCGCGGAACCGAAGGAGGTGAGAAAGCGGCAGCTGACGGTCACAGGGTGATAATGACTCCAGGACGCTACTGTTACCTCGATTCATATCAGGATGCTCCTTATACCCAGCCCGAGGCAATCGGAGGATATCTGCCGCTCGAACTCGTCTACAGTTATAATCCAACGGAAGGGATTCCAGAGGAAGTTTCAGGGAATATATACGGTTTACAAGGGAACCTATTTGCTGAATATATTCCCACTGCAGAGCATGCAGAATATATGCTCTATCCCCGAATGTACGCTATCGCAGAGCGTGCATGGAGTCCGGCAACAGTTACCGATTACGATAATTTCCACCAGCGTGCGTCGCGTTTTTCGGCTGACATGAGGAAATCGGGTTATAATACATTCGATCTGGAAAATGAAGTTGGCAACCGGCCGGAGGTGAAAAGCGAAGATCATCATCTGGCCTACGGCGCAACGGTTGAATACAATCGCCGTCCGTGGGGTAAGTATCCAGCCAATGGAGAACTTACACTGACCGACGGAAAACACGGGGGATGGAGCTACAGCGACGGTTGCTGGCAATCGTTTATCGGTAGCGGAACTGAACGGATGGATGTTGTGATCGATCTCGGAAGCGAAAAGGATATCAAGTCAATAGATGCCGATTTCATGCAGATCTGTGGCCCCGGCGTATTCATGCCAGCGCAGGTAATTATTTCAGGAGGTACCGACCGCGATAATCTGCCCCAACTCATCAGCATCGACAATAAAGTAGTGCAGGACTCAATAGTAAGCTTTAAAAAATTCGGATGGGAAGGTGAAACCAAAGCGCGATATATCCGTTATCAGGCGACTGCCGATTCTATCCTCGGCGGTGTTCTCTTTACCGATGAAATTGTAGTGAAATAAGATAGTAGATAACTATCCTTATAAAAATAAATGGTTCAGTCAGGACTGATTTTCATTCCGGCTGAACCATTTACGTTTATCAGCTGTTTAGTAGATAAACAACTAATTTTAATGTGTAACCAATATTCAATGAATAACAAGATGAAAAATTTAAACATCGTTTTAGCCGTCCTCGGTGGAGCCGTAGCCGGCGCAGCAATCGGTTTACTTTTCGCTCCTGAAAAAGGAGAAACCACCCGTGATTCAATCCGTCGATACATCAAATCGAAATGTCCTTTGATGAAGAATGACCGTCTGGATGAACTTGTAGAAGAAATCGCTTCAGAGATCAAGGAATAAAAACAGAGTATTAACCGATAAAATGTTTAAGTCATGAAATATATTTATGCATTCCTCGGTGGCGCAATCGTAGGAGCCGTATCGGCAGTTCTCATGGCCCCGGAAAAAGGAGTTAAAACAAGAGCTAAAATCAAACTTATGCTCAAAAAACGCGGTATCATCGCCACTGATGACGAAATTGAAGAAATCATTGACGAGATCAATGAAGAGCTTCAGTTACAGTAATCTACGACACAGATTAATTCTAAAATATAAGGTGTGTCGAACGATTTTCAATAATCGGCACACCTCCTTATTTATTCAGTAACCCATCTCACGTCCTCAACCATCACAATATGACTCCCAACGACAACTATCAACAGATCTGGGATATGATTAAACGACTGTTTAATCTTAAAACAGAGAATTTTAAACTCACTATGTCCCAAAAGCTTACTTTATTCTTAGGGACAACAGCCCTGGCCATGATCGGTCTTATTTTAGGCGCGCTTGTAATTGCGTTTCTGTCGCTCGCGCTTGCGCGATTCCTGGCCGACATAATGCCGTTGTACTGCGGGTATCTTATTGCTGCCGGTGTTCTCGTTCTTCTGTTTATTATCATCTACTCGGTACGCCGCAAACTGATTCTCAATCCGCTCGCGCGGTTTATATCCCGACTCTTTTTTGAAAACTGATAAATCATTGCGATTATGACTAAGGAAATAAAGCAAGAAGCGATCGAAGTAAGAAAGAAAAACAGGCCGGTAGACCACACATCGCCCGAGTGGAAAGGGTATACTCTCGAAGAACTGAACTACCGGATGGAAGTGAACAAGATAAAGCAGCAGATAGTTGTTGAACGGATCGAATCGACTTTCAGAGCAATGAAAGAAACCAATATAGCGAGGACATCAGGATTTATGTCGAAATTCAATTCCATATCCATGATAGCCGATTACGGTGTAATAGGTTTCAAGGTGTTCACAAAGCTACGGAGTTTATATAAGTCGTTCCGAAATTAAAAAAATGTATTAATAACAAACTTAAAGGAGCTGAATCAAAATTAAACATTTTGATTCAGCTCCTTTAAAATATTGTTCAGATCGCCTATTCGCTTTATTTAAGATTCATTTTCTTAGCAATCTCTTTTGGAATTGCATTGCGGTTTACAAGTATATCAATGGTCTTTGCAAGGAAGTAGGGTTCTGAAACATAGAAGTAACCATCATATACCTGGTTTGTGTCCCATGAGTTCTTCACCTTATAATATT
>CAZHHF010000177.1:0-4271 GCA_964531905.1 uncultured Bacteroides sp. | reverse complement strand
CCAATAACCTCCACCCGAAAGTAGGGAAGCACGGCTCGTGCGTCCGCCACCAACACATTGATCACCAGCATATTGCATCAACCCCACGTGCAACGTTGAACCTTAACAATCAACACTATACACCTTAAAGCCATGTCAGCCGTTTCCATAACCATTCAAGTGGACCCTGACGATGACTTCTCAGCCACCACTGGCTGGCTACGGTTAATATCGTCACTATGCCGAGGCCGATAATCAGCGACAGCGTCGCGCCACAGAATCTATACAATCCAAGTCCAAAGTTATAAAACAGACACACTCCGATTATGGACTGTGTGATATAGTTGGTCAGCGACATCCGGCCGAAAGCGATGGGCCAACGCTGAAATGCGTATCCATCCTTACCATTTTTCCACCAACACATCATGAACACCGATACCAGAAATACCATCATTAGGAAATTTGTGGGGAGGCCCATAGCGATACCCCAATGACATATCCATGTCGTATGGGTAAGATGTCCGGCCACAGCTCTCTGAATCAGGAGCAAGGGGATGAAAAGGACTACCGCTACTACAGCCGCACGGCGCCAGAACGCGAGTGCAGATGCACTTCTCACGAACTTCTCGGTACGCCCGAGCCACATTCCTAAAAGAAACAGCCCCGGTGTCTGACAGATACGCCCCGCCTCTATTTGCCACAAATTACTGTATAGCTGACCGTTACCTATATTATCGGCTATTGTTTGCAGGAAGTTACCGTGCATACCCACCTGTTCGGCCTGCGAAGCATAGATGGCAAAACGCGAATTCATATCTATATAGTCGGGCCACACGAGAGCCGTAATCATGTGGATCCAGTCGACCGGCTGAAGAAGCAGCACGGCAGACACGATGAGTACCGTGCGGTTGCCCCACGAAGAAGCCGGAATCAATATCAGGCCGCACACCGAGTAAAAGAGCAGAATATCACCATTGTAGAACAGTGCATGCAGCTGCGCGAAACAAGCCAGTAGCACCATGCGCCAAGCAAATCTCAATCGAAAATCGCACCCTCTTTTGCGGGCATTGCGCATCTGAACATAGAAACTGAAACCGAAAAGCAACGAGAACGTGGCGTATGCCTTTCCTGCGAGAAGAAACCATATCATGTCCACTACCTTCCCGTCAAGCCATTTAAGCCACTGAGGCTCCCACGTGATATCGGCAAATAGATTGTAATGTTCAATAGAGTGAAGCAGAACTATGGCAATGAGAGCGAATCCCCTCAACGCATCCACACATTCCAACCTACCGCCCGATGCGGTGATAATTCTTCCGGTCGTCATATTCTGAAACGCGTTCTATTTAAACTGATCCATTATCGCTGCCGGAGGCAACTCCGAGTCGAGCTGAGCCTTCATGAAATCCATTGCCGGAGCCACATGGGCGAAAAACTTACGGTAACCCTCGCAAAGATAATTCAGCCCCGGCTCACCGTCGGCAGTAGTAACGAAACGGTTGCGCGGACACTCACCGTTGCAGGCGAAACGGAACTTACACTCGCGACACTGGCGTGGCAACGATGTCTCTTTAGCCATACCGAACCGTTGCTGCCGCTCCGACGACATCATCTCGAGAATCGTCGAGCTGTTGATATTCCCTAAAAGATAATCGGGAAACACGAAGTGGTCACAACAATACAGATCCCCGTTATGCTCCAGAACCGCAGCATGACCACATCTGCGGGCCAGCGTACACAGACCCGGCTCAACACCGGCCCAGTTGGCCAGCGTAGCATCGAAAATCTGAATATAATACTGACCTACATCCTTCCTGACCCACTCGTCGAAGACCGCACATAAAAAATCGCCCCACTGCTTCGGAGTCACCGAAAACGGAGTCAGATCACCCTCCGGATCATATCCCGGCATTAGATGACCCTGCGGATTATAACGCTCCACAACAGGTGTAAACTGAATATAATGGCAACCTATCTCCTTGAAGAAACGATAGAACTCAAGCGGATGATCGGCATTATAGTCATTGACCACCGCCATCGCGTTCCAGTCAACCTTATAACGGTCCAGAAGCCGTATCGCCTTCATAACCCGCTGAAACGACGGCTTTCCGGCATTGTCACGGCGATACTCGTCGTGAAACGTATCTGGACCATCGATCGACAGCCCCACAAGCCAGTTGTTATCCCGCAGAAAACGGCACCATTCCTCAGTCAGAAGCGTACCGTTGGTCTGGAGACTGTTGGAAATCTCACGTCCACCCGCATAGCGGCGCTGAAGCTCGAGAGCCTTCCGGTAAAACGACAGCGGACGCAACGTAGGCTCACCGCCATGCCACACGAACTGCACGAATGGCGTAGTCTGAGCCTCGATATACTGCTTGATATACCGCTCTAAAAGTTCCTCGCTCATCGGTGTCCGCGGCGTGTCGGCATAAAGCCGCTTCTTCTCCAAATAATAGCAATATTCACATGCCAGATTGCAGGCCGCCCCAGCCGGTTTAGCCATCACATAAAGAGGATATGAAAAAGGAGATATTATATTGTTATCCATCTAATTACTATGGTCGGTTAGTTATCAGTATCTATCGGTGACACACCATCATCACGGAGCCGGAATCACCTCGGTCCTGTACTCCGAAGGAGTCTTGCCGGTCTTATCCTTGAAAAACGTACTGAAATAGCGTTGGGAGCTGAACCCGAGCGACTTCGAGATCTCGTTGATCGTTATCTTGCCGTCGGCCAGAAGCTCCTTCGACCGTTTGACACGGTAATCCACTATATACGTTCCTATACTCTGTCCGCTCAACTCCTTGAAGCGAGAATAAAGCGACGTCCGCCCTACGGGCAACTTTTCCACAATCATATCAACCCCGAAATCCTTCCGGTGGATATTCTCGGCAATTATCCGGTCAACCCGTTTGATAAAATCGGGAACAGTATCGACCGAAGGCACATTGTTCTTATGCGACTCAGGTCGGCGGCCGCCTGAAAGCTCCACACCGCGCAAATTAATCCGTCGGTCGAGTGCTGTCAGCAGAAACTCCACCGCCTCTATGTCGCCACTCATCTCACCGCAGTCAAGCCTACGCCGGCATTTCCCCGACAGACTCCTGAACCTCAGTTTAAGTTCCGCGACAATCTCTTCCGCACTCTTGTTGTCATACGCCTTCACACGCTCCAGTTCCTCTGGAGCATGATTAAGAATTAGAGCAAACGTATTGAATATGTTTTTTAATCCCATAAAAGAATCGTTCGGGAAGTGATGCGGTATTCTTTCCACAAATTTAGGCCATATTTCACAAACAAGCAAATTAACTTCTACAATATTTTTTCACTGCTCATGAACATTTACAAACCCACCGCTGTTATAATATCACATAGCAAAATTACTTTTTCCATTGCAAGAAATGTGATAATGATTGGTTTATTTACGAAATTCGGGCTGTCGCGATGACAGCCCTTTTTTGTCTCCACAATCAACAACCTGATTCCCAACGGATTGTAGGGCTATACGGTCCATACATCCGTCGCCAACAAGCTGATTCCCAACGAATTGTAGGGCTGCTACGTGGAGCAGCCGGGTCCAATACCCCGCCCGTGCGTCCACTATCAACCCATTGATTACCAATATATTGTATGGTTACCGCCGTTTCACCCGACTGTGTCGGAGACGCTCAACATTTCTAACCTCAGTGCGACCTTTATAGTCCAACTCCCAAATTATTCCATTGCTTTATTGATTATCATAACAGCCATTAAGTCTACGATTGTAAACTTCTCACCGCCCAATTATACACTATCCAACAAATTTTACTTATCTTTGTGAATTAAATGATCTCAACATCATCCACACCCTTGCATCATGAGCGACAAAACCGATAAACAGCCTAAATGGACCGAGATTGAACACCTCCCGGAATGGGACGAGGAATTCTACAACGTCTACACCGCCAAAAAGCATGGCAAATGGCTAATGCTCAAAACATTGCGCCCTGAATACCGCGATCTGCCCGAATATCGCGAGATGATCGAGAAAGAGTTCGATGTCAGATACAACCTGGCCCATCCCAACATCATCATGATCAACGATTTTGAAGAAGTTCCCGAACTCGGACTCTGCATCATAACCGATGATGTCTACGGCGATTCGCTGCAGAAACTGATCAACGAAAAGAAAATCGACAACGACATCCTCAACAAGATCGTCAATCAGCTCGTGCAGGCGCTCGAATATATACAGACCAACCACATCGTACACCATCCGCTCACAACCGACCGGGTAATCTTCACCC
>CAZHHF010000176.1:0-4287 GCA_964531905.1 uncultured Bacteroides sp. | reverse complement strand
CACACTCCCACATTCCTTTAGTGAGGCCGTAGCTGGCGGTTCCGAGACCGCCGAGGATATGAGGCGGGAATTCCCACCCGAACATTAATGCTTTCATTGGTAGGATGTGGCGTTAAAGGTTGAATTTTTTCAGTGTACGGTCGGTTCTGAGAACTTCGGCCACGTTGGTGGCATGGCTTATGGCACCTCGGCCGGCAAACGGCGGGTTACCGTCGTAGAGCTGCGACAATGAGCCGATGCAACCCTGCGACATTTCGTCCTCGAAGCCGATCATCATGCGATCGATATATCCTACTCCGCTGAAACCGAACACTTTAAGGTAGGCATCGGCATAGAAGCCCATGAGCCACGGACGAGCCGGACCCTGATGGAGTGCCATTTCGCGTTCTTCGGGCGAACCGAGGTAGAACGGACGGTAGCCATAGCTTTTCGGTGATAGCGTGCGCAGACCTTTCGGAGTGAGAAGCTCACGGGTGGCAACGTCGAGAACTCCTTTGCGCTGACGGCGGTCGAGCGGAGAATAATCGAGACCGATGGCGATAACCATGTTGGGACGCACTTCGGGCGATGCAAAATTGCCGTCGACGTAGTCGTAGAGATATCCGTAGTCGTTAAGGAATGTGTTTACAAACGGCTGTTTCATTTTTTCGGCCTGAGCTATCCAGCGTTCACGGTCGGCAGCATGCGTCGGGTCGTTCTCGAAAAGTTCGGCGCCGAAGAACAGAGCGTTGTACCACAGAGCGTTGAATTCTACCAGATAGCCTGTACGCGGAATCACGGGGCGGTCGTTTAGCGTAGAGTTCATCCACGAGATCGGATAGGATGTTCCTACCGACGACACCATTCCGGTCGTTGGGTCGGGAGTGAGATTAGGATGACCGTTTGCGAGGATATAATCGAGAATTTCGGCTACTGTGTTGCCGTAGAGCTTGAGAGCCTCCTCTTTTCCAACCATCTTGGCATACTGCTGAATGGCCCAGATGGTCCACAGGGGAATGTCGGGAAGGTCTATGCCGTGGATGCGTTGCGATTTCTCGCCGGTCTTTATGAATTTGTCGAGGGCGTTGAGGGCAGTTTTCATGATCTTCTCAAAATCCTCGCGATGGTCGATTGCCAGAGTATTTCCCGGGAGCGACATCATGGTGTTGCGTGCGAGAACCACACCCCAGGGGTAACCCGAGAGCATGTACTGATCGTCGCCGTCGCTGAGATAGAACTGCTTGGCTGAGTTTTTCAGGCAGTTGAAGAACGATGTGCGGCAGGTACGTCCGGCGATTTCGTTCTGATACATCTTGTTGAGCGACTGGGGCGAAACTTCTTTCACACCGGCCGAGAAGATGATCGACTCACCTTTCTTTATAGGGATCTGGAAGTAACCCGGAACCCAGAGGTCCTCACAATAGGGGACTCCCCTTTCGAGATCTTTCACATACTCGATGTCGTTGTACCAGTGGCCGTCGTTGACCCATTCGGGTTTTCGGCTGAACTGCATGTAAAGCGTGGGGTATCCATCGTAGAGACAGGTTGCGACACCGTTTTTCACCGGCACCATCTCGGTGTTGATATTCGAGTTGGCGATGCAGAGTTCGTTGGAGTCGCGGAAAGCGAGGAACGGGCGGAACTGCAGGGTTGTGGGTGAATGGGCGTCGACCAGCGTGTAGCGGATCAGGATCCTGTTCTCTTTGGAGATGAAGATCTTCTCTTTGGTCAGGATCACTCCTCCCACGCGATAGGTGGTGCAGGGAACGCTTTCGCAGTCGAACTCGCGGATGTACTTGTGTCCGTTTGGATTATATACGCCGCCTTTATAGCGGTGGATGCCAAGATTGAACGGCGCTCCATGCTGGATGACCGTCTCGTCGAGCGATGACAATAAAACGTGCGGGCGGTAATCTTTTCCGGGGAGTGGAATCACCAGCAGTCCGTGTTGCTTGCGCGTGTTACACCCCACGAGGGTAGTACAGTGGTAAGCTCCGGCCTGATTGGTGCGTAGCATTTCCTTTGGAAGCGATTGCTCGAGGTTAATCATCAAGTTCTTGTCAAACTTTAGATAACTCATAGATAGATACTTTATGTTATATTTTTATAGTGTTTCGGTGTTTAATCGCGAATATAATTAAAATTTGTCGCAATTAAAATTTTTTTTGTTAATTACCAGGTCGCACCCTATTATTTAACGTTTATTTGCAGACGGTTGACCCGGAAGAGTATTTTTTTCATGGTTGCCCTGTCACGGCATTAACATATATTGCCGGGCGAAGGTTCATCAGCCTGATCATTACTGCGGTAATTGGCGAGTGATTCCCGGAGCGAGGCCACGACGATGGCTTTCAGCTCGGGAGGCGACACTACGGTCACACGCGGACCGTGGGACAGGATCTCCTCGATGAAATCATGAGTGAGCCGAACCCGGTAGCGGAACAGCGAGAACCGGTCATGAATCATTTCCTGCTGAGAGCTGTGGAGCGGAAGGGCGCGGAAATATTTTGCCTGACGTGATTCCACTTTCAGCACCACGTCCTTTACCTCGCCCATGTCGAAAATTATGCCGAAGGAGCCGCTGCAATATTCTTCGGCGTTAAAATCGGGAGGAAGGCGGAATTCGTTTTCGGTCAGTTCCACGTCCGACATTCGGTCGAGAGCGTAGGTTTTAACCGCGTTATCGGCAATGTTGCGGCCGGTCACATACCACCGCTGGCGGAAGATTTTCAGGAAGTAGGGTTCGATCGTTACACCTGCGTTCGGTATCGACCGTGTGTAGGGATGATAGGTGAACCTGAGCGTGCGGTTCGCCTTGAGCGAGTCGATGACCACATGGAGATATTCGCGGGCCGACGGCACATCCTCGATGAAAATGCGGTCCGAGATGTCGCGTGCGCCGGTAAGCACGTTGCTCATCGCGGTGGAGTTGAGCAGCCATCCGGTCACGCTGTCGTTATGGGCATCGTTCTGGGTGATGTAGTATTCAAACGTGTGGGGATCGCACTCGATGTTGACGTTGAACAGTTCCTCCACGGCGATGCGGTAGTTATGGAACGAGCGCCGCGGGATGGGACGGCCGTTGGAGATAGGAGAATCCACCCACCGGCGGTTGACCTCCTCACGGGTTATCCGGCCGTAGCGGCGTATGGTGTCCATGAGCCACACATAGCGCGTGAACAGATCGTTAGCCACGATTGTCGGTTTCTGCGGTGACGGCTGCCGGCTTATGTCCGATCGACAGGAGCCAGAGGCCGATTATGGTCACGATTGCATTGATTATGAGCAGTTCGAAGCTCGTTTTGTAGCCCCACGTGGTGTCGAGCCAGTGCTGTATCACCCATGATATTGCGGGAGCTGCCACACACACCACCGGAACCAGATGATCGCGAACAGGATGCTTCATGAAAAGTCCGAAAACGAACAAGCCTAAAATCGGGCCGTAGGTGTACGAAGCCAGGGTGTAAACCGCCGAGATCGCATCCTGGTCACTGATGTAGTAGAAGCCTACGATGACGAGTCCCATGATTACCGACATCGCCACATGCACACGCTTTCTAATCTTGGCCAGATGGGAGTCCTCATATCGCCGGGCGCCGTCGAGGATATCGACAGTGAACGATGTCGTGAGCGATGTCAGCGCCGATCCTGCGGCTGAATAGGCGGCGGCGATGAGTCCCACTACGAACAGGATGCCCACCACCAGAGGCATATCGGGGTGAGAAGCTACCATCGAGAAAATCTCGTCGGTTTTGGTAGGTTTCTCAATGCCGTTCTTGTCGAGGAAGATAACGAGCATTGTTCCGAGAATGAGAAACAGAGCCACCACAAAAAATTGCATTATACCGCTGACAATCATGTTCTTCTGACTCTCTTTCGAGTCGCGGCAGGCGAGGTTGCGCTGCATCATGTCCTGATCGAGACCATTGGTGGCAATCGCCATGAACACGCCGGCGAGGAACTGCTTCCAGAAGTAGGTTCCGGCTTTCGGATCATCGAAGAAGAACATCCTTGCCGAGTCGTGGGCTTTGACGGCCGACGCCATCTCACCCATCGAGAAGCCCATGTTGCGGGCGATGAAGTAGATGCAGAGGATAACCGACATTATCAGGCAGAAACTCTTGAGGGTATCGGTCCATATAAGGGTTTTGACTCCACCCTGGAAAGTGTAGAGCCATATCAGGCCTATGGTGACTATAACGTTGAAAACAAACGGAATATGGAGCGGTTCACACACTAATCCCTGGAGAACGACGCACACCACGAAGAAACGCACGGCCGCGCCCAGCATCTTGGAGATGAAGAAGA
>CAZHHF010000175.1:0-4359 GCA_964531905.1 uncultured Bacteroides sp. | reverse complement strand
TCGTGTTTATACCCGTAGAATTTAACAACACACTCATTATAAATATAAAATAAACAATCTACGGGAATTTCGCGTTTCAATTATAAGAAATAATCTTTCAACTATTATCAATAACCATTAGTAACAAGTAACGTATATTATATTATGTCGAACAATCTTAAAGAAAGCGCACTCGAATATCATCGCGAACCACGTCCGGGTAAAATCGAAATAATGCCCACGAAACCGTATTCCTCACAGCAGGATCTTGCTCTGGCCTATTCGCCTGGAGTAGCATATCCTTGTGAGGAGATAGAAAAGAATCCTACCGACAGTTATCTGTACACCAACAAAGGGAATCTTGTCGCCGTAATATCCAACGGCACGGCAGTTCTCGGACTCGGCGATATTGGAGCCGATGCAGCCAAACCGGTTATGGAAGGAAAAGCGTTGCTATTCAAAGTGTTCGCTGGTCTCGATTGCTTCGATATTGAAGTCAACGAAACCGATCCCGATAAATTCGTAGAGATCGTGAAGGCGATCGCACCTACGTTCGGTGGAATCAATCTTGAAGATATCAAGTCACCGGAATGTTTCGAAATCGAACAGCGACTCAAAGCCGAATGTAATATCCCTATAATGCATGATGATCAACACGGCACTGCCATAATCTCAGCTGCCGGACTCCTCAACGCGCTTGAGCTTCAAGGCAAACGCCCTGAGGATATACATCTCGTTGTCAATGGTGCAGGAGCTGCAGCAATCGCATGCGCCAACATGTATGTAGCCGTCGGAGTCAAACGTGAAAATATTGTGATGTGCGACAGTCATGGAGTTATCAGGACCGACCGTAAAGATCTTACCGAACTGAAACGTGCATTTGCTACCACACGCGACATCAACACTTTGGCAGAAGCGATGGTAGACGCCGATGTATTCCTCGGTCTTTCAGTCAAAGATGTGGTTACTCCCGAAATGCTTGTTTCTATGGCGCCAAAACCGATTGTGTTCGCTCTCGCCAATCCCGATCCCGAAATTGCATACGATCTGGCAATGGCATCGCGTCCCGATCTCATATTCGCAACCGGAAGATCAGATTACCCTAACCAGATCAACAATGTTTTAGGATTCCCGTATATTTTCCGTGGAGCAATAGACACACGCGCCACCGAAATCAACGAGCCTATGAAAATTGCTGCCGCAAAAGCGATCGCCGAGCTTGCACGCAAACCGGTTCCTGATACTGTAAAAGAAGCATATCAAGGGAAAGATTTCAAATTCGGACGCGATTACATTCTTCCGAAGCCTCTCGATCCGCGTCTGCTGACAAATGTTTCGATCGCTGTTGCAAAAGCAGCGATGGAGAGCGGAGTCGCACGCCGACCGATAAACGATCTCGACCGTTACAAACAGGAACTCCACAATTTCATGGGCTTCGAGAATAAACTGATGATGTGCATGATCAAATAGCAATTAGACTGACCCCCCTAACAAACCTTAAAGAGGCTGTGCCAAAATATTTAATTTTTGACACGGCCTCTCTCTGTTTTTTCAGGTAAAAGGTCTCTGACAGGATCAAAGACGTGCTTTGATAGCTTCAGTTTCTTTTTCGTAACCCGGTTTCTCAAGCAGAGCGAACATATTACGTTTGTAATCCTCGACTCCAGGCTGGTTAAACGGATTAACATCAAGAATATAACCACTGATACCACATCCTTTTTCAAAGAAGTAGATCAACTCGCCGAGATATTTCTCGCTAAGCGCGGGAATGGTAATGAGGATGTTGGGAACACCACCGTCGATGTGGGCGATACGGGTTCCGAGTTCAGCCATCTTATTCACTTCGTCGACACGCTTACCGGCAATGTAGTTAAGTCCATCGAGGTTAGCGTCATCAGTAGGGATAACCACTTCACGGTTAACTGATTCAACCGAGATAACAGTTTCGAAAATAGTTCTTTCGCCATCCTGGATCCACTGACCCATAGAGTGAAGATCGGTAGAGTTGTCGACAGCTGCCGGGAATATACCTTTGTGGTCTTTTCCTTCTGATTCACCATAAAGCTGTTTCCACCACTCACCGAAGAAATGAAGCTTGGGATTATAGTTAACTAAGATTTCGATTTTTTTACCTGCACGATAGAGTGCATTTCGCGCAATGGCATAAGTCATCGCAATGTTATCATCTGATGCCTCGCGTGTTTTCTGCTCCATCAGGCGCGCGCCCTCGAGAAGCGCGTCGATATCGTAGCCGGCAACTGCGATCGGCAGAAGTCCAACCGGACTTAGAACCGAGAAACGGCCTCCGACGTTATCATCGATTACAAAGGTCTTGTAACCTTCTTCGGTAGCAAGCTGGCGGAGCGCTCCGCGGTGGGCATCGGTGATCGCTACGATACGGTCGGCAGCTTCCTTTTTACCAACCTGCGCCTCAAGCTGCTCCTTAAGCAGACGGAAAGCGATGGCCGGCTCGGTGGTTGTACCTGATTTTGAGATAACGATGATACCGAACGATTTATTTTTCAAAAGGTCGGACAACTCGGCAAGGTAATCCTCCCCGATATTCTGACCGGCAAAGAGAACTGCAGGACCGTTGCCTGCGACATAAGGCGCAAAAGAATTGGAAAGAGCCTCGATAACAGCTTTGGCACCGAGATAGCTTCCGCCAATACCTATCGCAACCACAATCTCACAATTGTCGCGCAATTTTTTTGCAGCAGCCTTGATATCGGCAACAAGATCAGACGAAGTTGCAGTTGGGAGATTGACCCATCCGAGGAAGTCATTTCCGGCACCGGTGCCATTATTGACTTTATCCACTGCATCAGCCGCAGCTCCACGAAGGTTTTTAAGGTCGGACTCCGATACGGTTTGCAGAATGTCCTTGACGTTTACTTGAATTGTCTTCATTATTTAATAATATGCGATTATTATATTCTTTATATATGCAAAGTTACAAAATGACAAACAAAAAGGCTATAAATCAACAAAATTCTTTGATAATGTTTTCACTTTTTTAACTTAACCCGGGTTGTAGCTCCCGACATAAAACCGTAACTTTGCAATGAATATTAATACCTGACGATAAACCATTCATGAAAAAGCTTCTCACATCCGTTATTCTGCTATCTGTTGCGGCGCTGATGCCTGCAATGGCGGTTGAGCCTGTGAAAAAAGCTAAGAATGAAAAAACTCATGTGATCAGCGAAGAGACATCGGATCTGCTTGCCGACAATGCACGTTTCTTCCCATCGGTTGTTCCGGCAGCCGGAATGGAACTGCTCCACGACATTGATCAGCAGTCGCCCATGATCAACGACATGATTGAATTCGCGAAACAGCATATCGGTACCCGTTATCGCCGTGGGGGCAAAACCCCATCGGGATTTGATTGCTCGGGATTCACGGGATATGTGTTCAATCAATTCGGTTACAACCTCGGTGCATCGTCGCGCGATCAGTACACTCAAGGTGAGCCTATCGAGAAAGGCGCCGTAATGCCCGGCGATCTGTTGTTTTTCAACGGCCGTTCGGTTGGTTCGCGTGTAGGCCACGTAGGCATTGCCATCGACTACGATCCCGAAAACGATGTAGTAACCTTTATTCACTCTGCAATCGGTGGCGGCATCAGAATCGACAAAACCTCATCGCCTTATTACAACCGCCGTTATATAGGCGCCCGCCGCATAATCACTGGAAACGAGGAGTAAATCTCCATATTTTCAAAAGAATAAAAAACGTATTGCATAAAATAAACAAATAAGCCGCATCGGTTGATGCGGCTTATTACGTTATAGATGATGTAGGGCCTGATATTACATCATGCCACCCATTCCTCCCATACCTCCGGCAGGCATAGCGGGAGCAGGATTATCTTCTTTCTTATCGGCTATCACACACTCGGTGGTGAGGAACATTCCGGCGATAGAAGCAGCGTTTTCGAGTGCTACACGTGTAACTTTGGCAGGATCGATCACACCGGCTGAAAGGAGGTTTTCATATTCTCCGGTACGTGCATTATAACCATAGTCGGCAGAGCCGTCCTTAACACGCTGAACAACAACTGCACCTTCAACACCGGCATTAGCAACGATCTGACGGAGTGGTTCCTCAATAGCGCGTTTAACGATATGGATACCTGTGGTTTCATCCTCGTTATCACCCTTGAGCGATTCGAGCGAAGCGATAGAACGGATATAAGCCACACCACCACCGGGAACAATACCTTCGGCGATAGCTGCGCGGGTTGCGCTGAGAGCATCGTCAACGCGGTCTTTCTTCTCTTTCATTTCAACCTCGCTGGGAGCGCCGATGTGGAGAACAGCAACACCGCCTGCAAGTTTGGCAAGACGTTCCTGAAGTTTCTAACGGACGTAGACG
>CAZHHF010000174.1:0-4376 GCA_964531905.1 uncultured Bacteroides sp. | reverse complement strand
GTCTCCGACGCAGTCGAGTGCAGTCATGTGGGCCCGGTTGCTCCACGTAGCAGCCCCACAATCAGTTGTGGATCAGTTTGTTGGCGGCGGACGCACGAGCCGTGCTTCCCTACTTCCGGGTGGAGGTCATTTGACCCGGCTGCTCTACATAGCAGCCCTACAATCAGTTGTGGATCAGTTTGTTGTCGGCGGACGCACGAGCCGTGACGTCCCTACGCCTGGGGGGAGGTCATTGGACACGGCTGCTCCACGTGGCAGCCCTGCAATCAGTTGTGGATCAGATTGTTAGTAATATTTCTTGTGAGGTTGAAAATATTTTGTTAATTTTGCAGATATAGTAGCGCGAGGCTATAATTTAGATATGAAACTGGAAAAAGATAAGATAATAGGGTTTGTATGGCAGCACGTTTTGCTGATCCTATCTATGTTTTTTATGACCTTAGGGGTCGCGTTATGTGTCAGGTCTAATCTCGGGAGCGGTGTAATATCCTCTATTCCAATGTCGTTCTCGCTTGCCGGTGAGGCGGGGCTTGCACCCGGATGGACAATCGGTGGTTATACCAATATAATGAATGTAATTCTTGTGGTTGCTCAGATACTTGTTCTCCGACGCAGATTTGAGCCGATTCAGTTATTTCAATTAATTATTGGTTTTGTATTCGGTGTATTGCTCGATGTAAACATGTGGCTTACGTCGTTTTTCTCCTATGAAGCGCTTCCGTCTCAGATAATTGCTCAATTTGCTGGCGCCACAGTGCTGGGATTTGCAGTTGCGATGGAGATCAGATGCGGTTCGGTGACGATGCCCGGTGAGGGCATTCAGGTTGCCATCGCCCGAGTTACCGGTCGTCCGTTCCCGATTATAAAGATAACCGTAGATACTGTTCTGGTTATACTCGCCGTTGTTTCGGGTTTCTGGTTCTTTGGTACATGGCCCTGGACTGTAGTTGGTGCAGGAACGTTGTTTGCGATGTTTTATGTAGGTTACGTGGTCAAACTGGTTAATCCTCATCTCGGTTGGTTTGACCGTCTGTTGGCATATCGTCCCGGTTTCCGTCGTTACATATATGGATTGGCCAGGTTCATTTATCCTAAGCGGGAATGGTGAAATCTAAAAATTAAGGACGGTTTGTCATAATAGGTCATCTGCGGCGTTGCTATCGGAATTCGACTTCAGTCACATACTACATGTATTCTCCTTTCAGTCTCATCCTCAGCGCCTTGCATCTGATCCATCCTGACAAACCTTAAGGGGCTACATCAGAATGTTTAATTCTAACATAGCCCATATACTGTAAGATAGATAAAGTTTATTTAGCAGGCTTTATCTCACATTCGCCCATCAGGACGGTGTTGCCGTCATCAAGAACTATCTCAAGGTGTTTCATCTGTTTATCAGCTGCAATTTTCTTTTTGCTATAGCCGATATATGACACTTCGATAGAATCGCCTTCGGTGACTTGAATTTCAAATCGGCCAGACTGATCGGTAACCGTTGCCTGACCATTATCAAGATTCTTTATAATTGCGCCGGTAAGTGCGTCGAGACGTTGCGGATCTTTATCTTTATTCAATTTTCCTAATACCCGTCCTTTGATATTGAGTTTCTCTCGGGAAACGGTAAGATCGTGTTTATCTACAGGAGAAGATTCGGTTTCCGGTACTGTCTGCGCGTTTGAGGTAAGAGGCATGAGCATGGTGAGTGTTCCTGCAGAAATTCCTGCAATTACAGCGGCTTTACCTATATGCACGCGTTTGCTTAGCTGCTGTTCAAGATAGCGTACTTCGGCTTCACATTTGGGGCATGTGCCGAGGCAGTCTCCTTTGTAGCTACATTCGGAGGTTACATACTCGATGTCGTTGGCTTCTGCAATTCGACGACGAATCTCTTTTAAAATTTTGCAAGTCTGCTTTCCTCGTGTCATAGTCAATGTTTGCTTATTTGGTAGGTGAATAAATCGAATTGTGTGAAACCGAGCTTTTCAAGTTCCTGACGGCTTTCCATACGATCGGCTTCGGTGTTAAAGCCTGGTATCAGCGGAAGGCGAATGATGCAGTCGCTCTGTTTTCGGGAGTCAGCTATAATCCGGAGGTTTTCTAAAACCAGATCATTAGTTTTTCCTGTATATTTTTGATATATCCCGGGATTCATATCCTTGATGTCAATAATGAGGGTGTTTACAGCGGGAAGTAATGCCCGGATATTTTCGGCGGGTACATTTAGTGATGTCTCTAAATTCAGATGCCATTGCTCGCCGCATAGTTTACGAAATTCACGTATAAACATCGGGTGCAAGCAGGGTTCGCCACCGCCGAATGTGATGCCTCCGCAAGTGGCGATAAAATATAGCTCGTCAATACGAGTTTCGGCATATAAACTTTCGGGAGTATGCTCAATGACATGGTTTCCATCTATCAGTGAATGTGGATTGAGGCAATAACGGCAGCGTAGCGGGCATCCGTGGAATGCGACAAGCGTAGTAACGCCTTCGCCGTCGGTTGAGATACGGTGGCGTTCTATTCCGATTATATTTGCCTGCAGCCTGTCCATAGATCGATCAGATGTGATTGAGCAAATATAATAAATATTATTTTAAATTCAACGTTTGGGTCGTGAAAAATTTAAATTATGCAATAATTTGAATGGTTTTGTGTTATGATTATTAAAATCGGGATAATGATCGGGCCGATTTCAATAGATGGGGAATTTATTTTTCAAGTTGATAGAATTTTTATAACTTTGCGCATTAAATCACAGATCAATCCAGACAGTAATTCACTATGAAGAAATTTGCCGAATATAGCAACTTTAATCTTTCTGAGATTAACAAGGATATTTTAAAACAATGGAACGACGCCAATCTGTTTGAGCAGAGTATGAAAGAACGCGAGGGTTCGCCTTCGTTCGTGTTTTTCGAAGGACCCCCTTCGGCTAACGGTATGCCGGGAATCCATCACGTGATGGCGCGTACAATCAAGGATATATTCTGCCGCTATAAGACAATGAAGGGTTTCCATGTGAAGCGTAAGGCCGGTTGGGATACTCACGGACTGCCTGTGGAACTCGGAGTGGAGAAAACGTTAGGCATCACCAAAGAGGATATCGGCAAGAAAATTTCGGTCGATGACTACAATGCAGCGTGCCGCCGCGAGGTGATGAAATACACCCGTGAATGGGAGACTCTCACAAATTCGATGGGTTACTGGGTGGATATGAATGATCCGTATATCACTTATGATAACCGCTATATTGAAACGGTGTGGTGGTTGCTTCGTCAGATCTATGATAAGGGGTATCTCTACAAGGGATATACCATCCAGCCATATTCTCCAGCAGCCGGAACCGGTTTGAGTTCTCATGAGCTTAATCAGCCGGGATGTTATCGTGATGTTAAGGATACGACATGTACGGCTCAGTTCCATATCACCGATCCGCTGGATTCGATGAAAGGGTGGGGCGAGCCATGTTTCCTGGCATGGACAACAACTCCGTGGACTCTTCCTTCGAATACGGCTCTTGCCGTTGGACCCTCGATTCTCTACAACGTTGTGAGAACTTATAATCCGTATTCGGGCAATAAGGTGACCGTGGTAGTCGCCGATGCCCTGATGGGTTCCATCTTCAATGCCAAAGCTAAAGATCTTAAACTCGACGATTATAACAAGGGTGACAAACTGATCCCATTTGAGGTTGTTGCCCAGTACAAAGGTGAGGAACTGGTAGGTCTTCACTATGAGCAACTGATTCCGTGGGTAAATCCCGGCGAAGGTGCGTTCCGTGTTATTCCCGGTGACTATGTTACCACCGAGGATGGTACGGGTATCGTTCATATTGCCGGTACTTTCGGCGCGGATGACCTCAGGGTGTCGAAGCAGAACGGTATTCCTCCACTTCATCTCATTGACCGTGACGGAAATATCCGCCCGATGGTCGATCTGCGCGGACGATTCTATCTGCTTGATGAGCTTGATCCGACATTCGTTGAGAAAATGGTTGATGTTGAGGCTTACAAGCCGTGGGAAGGAAAGTACGTGAAGAATGCCTACGACGAGACGAAAACCGATAAGGACGAGACGCTCGACATAGAGATCTGCATGTATCTGAAACAGGCCGACAAGGTGTTCCGTATCGAGAAGCACACCCATAACTATCCGCATTGCTGGCGTACTGACAAACCGGTGCTTTATTATCCGCTCGACAGCTGGTTTATCCGTTCGACTGCAGTCCGTGAACGTTTGATGGAACTTAACAAGTCGATTCAATGGAAGCCGGAAGCAACCGGAACCGGTCGTTTCGGTAAATGGCTTGAGAATCTTCAGGACTGGAATCTGTCGCGTAGCCGCTACTGGGGTACACCGCTTCCTATCTGGCGAAC
>CAZHHF010000173.1:0-4412 GCA_964531905.1 uncultured Bacteroides sp. | reverse complement strand
CTCGAGCACCACTCCTGATGCATGGGACTGTGTTTAAGTGGTGCAAAGGTAAACATTATTTTGAGAATATGCAATATCTGCATGAATTTTTATCTATCACATGCCACATTTTTTTTATGATGGAATATTAAGGGACGTTGATTTGTTTAAACCGATACGATTTCGTAACTTTGCTAACAATCCTGATTACAAACTATTAACTTATAAATATATAACTTCACAATGCAAGATCTTAAATCTATTGTCGCCAATTTCGGTATCGAAGTTGATAACGACGCGATTAAGCCACTTGGAAACGGTTTGATCAACGACACTTTTAAAGTCACCACGCCAGAAGGCATGCCCGATTATGTTCTTCAGAGAATTAACCATCAGATTTTTACCGATGTTGATTGTCTGCAGAACAACATCGATGCTGTCACCCGTCATATCCGTCACAAGCTCGAACAGGAAGGTGCTACAGATATTGACCGACGCTGCCTCTCTTTCATTCCCAATAAAGAAACCGGAAAGACCTACTGTTTCGACGGCACCAATTATTGGAGAATGATGGTATTCATCCCCGATGCTTACACCTATGAAACTGTCAATCCCGAATACTCCTACTGTGCCGGTATCGGATTCGGTGATTTCCAGAGAATGCTTGCCGACATCCCCGATAAACTGGAAGAAAGTATCCCTGATTTCCATAACATGGAGTTCCGTCTTCAGCAATTCCACGAAGCGCTTGAAGCCGACAAAGTTGGTCGCAAAGCCGAGGTTGCCGATCTTGTTGACGAACTTTTGAAACGTGCCGATTACGGATGTACAGCCGAGACACTCTACCGCGAAGGAAAGCTTCCAAAACGCGTTTGTCACTGCGATACCAAAGTAAACAATATGCTTTTCGACAAGGACGGTAACATCCTCTGCGTGATCGACCTCGACACCGTGATGCCCGCATTCGTGTTCTCTGATTTCGGCGATTTCCTCCGCACCGCAGCCAACACAGGCGCTGAAGATGATCCCGATCTCGACCGCGTAGGTTTCAACATGGAGATCTTCAAAGCTTTCACCACAGGCTATCTCAAGAGCGCATCATCGTTCCTGACACCGGTAGAAATAGAAAATCTTCCTTATGCAGCTTTCCGTTTCGCATATATGCAGACCGTACGATTCCTAACCGATTATATCAACGGTGACACATATTATAAGATTCAGTATCCTGAACACAATCTCGTGCGCTCCAAAGCTCAGTTCAAACTCCTCACCAGCATCGAGGAACATTTACCTGAAATGAAAGAATTTATTAAGGAATGTCAGAAACAGTAAAACCAGAACTGTCGGTAACGAAAGTTACCGACAGTATTAAATCTGCGGCCGATATCGCCGCTGTTATGGATCGGAACGATATCGGTTTCGTTAAAATTGCTTGCTGCAACTGGCCCGATGAATTCCCCTATACCCCCGACATAAGGTTCCGTATAGCCCATACAGGCGATACAATTCTGTTGAACTTCCGTTGTCGCGAAGAATACGTCAGAGCCGAAGCACCCGGAGACAACGGACCAGTGTGGGAAGACTCATGCGTAGAATTCTTCTTATCGCCCGGCGGACAGCGCTACTATAATTTTGAATGTAACTGTGGGGCCACACTTCTTTGTGCCAACGGCGACGGACGAACCGACAGATGTCATTGCGATCCGGAACTCCTCAAATCGGTTAAACGCCACAGTTCCATCACAGAAAACCGCTTCGCAACTCGTAAAGCTCCTGAAGAATGGGAAATTTCGCTTGCCATACCGGTCTCGGTTCTATTCAATGATAACATCACCGACCTCTCCGGAATGGATTTTACCGCAAATTTCTACAAATGCGGCGACATGCTACCTGTACCCCACTTCCTTTCATGGGCGCCTATCAAAGTAGACTCACCCGATTTCCATCGTCCCGAATTCTTCGGCAAACTACATTTTAAATAACCCGTCACATCATCGCATTCTGCGTTAAATGAAACACTTACTACTACCCTTAGCGGTTGTTGCAGCGGCAGCAGCCGTCTCTTGCAATTCTACCCGACAGGCTGAAGCCGATTATGGCATTGTGCCTCTTCCCAGAGAAATAACAATCCTGGAGAATCAACCGTCTTTCACACTCAACGGTTCAACCCGCATAGTGTATAATGGTGAAGATTCGGCCATGATGCGCAATGCAGCCTTCCTCGCGCAATATCTTAACGAAGCAACCGGTAAAACTTTCGAGATTTCAGCTCAGCCATTGTCAGCCAATTACGTGGCGATTACCGACACCCTGTCAGCAGATAATCCCGAAGCATACCGCATCACCGTTTCCGACAATGGAATCGTTGTCGACGGTGCATCACCGGCAGGAACATTCTACGGCATACAGACTCTGCGTAAAAGTATACCGGCCGACAACAACATCGAAGTAATTTTCCCGGCAGCTGAAATCAACGACAGACCGCGGTTCAGCTACCGCGGCGGCATGCTCGACGTAAGCCGCCACTTCTTTCCTGTCGATACCGTAAAACGGTTCATCGATCTGCTTGCACTTCACAACATGAATCAGTTCCACTGGCATCTATCTGATGATCAAGGATGGAGAATCGAAATCAAAAGCCGCCCCGAACTAATCGAAAAAGGTTCAATGCGTCCGGAAACCGTCATCGGACACAACACACCGGAATATGACGGCACCCCCCACGGCGGCTTCTATACTCAGGATGAAATCAGAGATATCATCCGATATGCCTCTGACCGATACATCAACATCATCCCCGAAATAGATCTCCCCGGCCACATGCAGGCAGCTCTCGCCGCCTACCCCGAACTCGGATGCACCGGTGGCCCATACGAAGTGTGGAACATCTGGGGCGTATCCGAAGAGGTTCTGTGTGCCGGCAATGACTCCACATATCGCTTCATCGAGGATGTACTTAACGAAGTAATGGACTTGTTCCCGTCGGAATATATCCATATCGGTGGTGACGAATGTCCAAAAACACGATGGAAAAACTGCGCGAAATGTCAGGCAAAGATCAAAGCGCTTGGCATCAAGGCCGATGCACAGCATACTGCCGAACAGAAACTCCAGAGTCATGTCACTTCATTCGCCGAAAATATACTAAGTAAACGTGGACGCCGTCTCATCGGATGGGACGAAATCCTCGAAGGAGGAGTAAGCGACAGAGCCACAGTCGTGTCATGGAGAGGCGACGAAGGTGGTATTCTTGATGCCATGCATAGCAACGATGTCATTATGGCACCCCACCATTATCTCTACTTCGACTATTACCAGGATGAAAATCTCGATGAGGAACCCGACGGATTCGGTAGCGTTGTTCCCGTTGAACGCGTTTACGGATATGAACCGGTTCCTGCATCGGCTACCGAGGAGCAGCGTAAACACATAATCGGAGTCCAGGCCAACCTATGGACTGCCTATGTACCAACGTTCGACCTCGCTGAATACATGTTACTGCCGCGAATGGCAGCTGCTGCCGAGATTCAGTGGACCGATCCCGAGAAAAAGAATTACAACGACTTCCTCAACCGCACCGCGCATCTGATGAAGACCTACGACTCACTCGGATACCGTTATGCAACCCATATATTTGACGTAAAAGTCCAATCGACACCGACTCCCGAGAAACATGCTGTAGAAGTGACCATGACAACAATGAACAATGATCCGATCTACTACACACTCGACGGAACCGTCCCGACCGAACAGTCGACACGATACGAAGCGCCGCTTATGATCGACTCCACATGTACTCTACAAGCAGTTGCGGTCCATCCGTCAGGACCGTCGCGCATTGCCACCGAACGATTCAATTTCCACAAAGGAGCGATGTGTCCCGTAACTATAACCAATGAACCTGTGGAGAAATATCGCTACAACGGTGCTTCAACGCTTGTAGACGCACTGAACGGAAATTCAAGCTTCAAATCAGGCCGTTGGATCGGCTTTATAGGTAATGATCTTGACGCGATCGTCGATCTCGGAGAAACCATCGAAGTATCATCGGCCGGCATCAACTGCTGTATCGTTAAGAACGACTGGATTTTCGATGCAAGAAAGCTCACCGTATATCTGTCGGAGAACGGCAATGATTTCACCGAAGTTGCATCGGAAGAGTATCCTCAGCTCACCCGCTCTAATCCCGACGGTGTATATCGTCACATCCTGACATTCCCTGCCACACCGGCGCGATATGTCAAGATTGTAGCTGAAAGCGAAAAACGTCCTGAAGGATACGAAGCTCACGGAATGGGATACATGCTTGTTGACGAAATCGAGATCAACTGATACTGTATATAACTTAAGATCTTGAAAGACTATAAAAAGTTTAGTGCATCCATTCCTGAGAATGGATGCACTAAACTTTTTTATCCTATACGTGATAAGTA
>CAZHHF010000172.1:0-4442 GCA_964531905.1 uncultured Bacteroides sp. | reverse complement strand
CGTGTTGCCCTTGTGACGACACACCTCCCTGTGGGCGATGTAGCTAAGGCGATAACCGTTGATAGCGTGCTTGAAAAAATTGAAATCTTCAACAAGGCGCTTATTCGTGATTACGGTATAGTACGCCCCCGTATAGCAGTTCTCGGTCTTAATCCGCATGCCGGCGACGAAGGTGTGCTTGGCGCTGAGGAGCAGGAAATAATCATTCCAGCGATTGAACGCGCACGAGAGAAAAAGATCCAGGCTTACGGGCCATACGCTGCCGATGGATTCTTCGGAATGGGAAGCTACTCGAAATTTGATGGAGTATTGGCTATGTACCATGATCAGGGACTTGTGCCGTTTAAGACCATAGCTATGGGTGGAGGTGTTAACTTTACCGCCGGACTCCCGTTCGTGAGAACTTCTCCCGATCATGGTACAGCATACGATATCGCCGGTAAAGGCCAGGCCGATGCTCAGTCGATGCGTGAGGCTATATACGCAGCATGTGATATATTCCGCAACCGTCTTAATTATGCCGAGATGACCAGGAATCCGTTGCGCAAACAATATTTTGACAAATCGAAGGATAACGTTGTTCTCGATCTTTCGTCCGATAATTAAAAAACAATAGATATGCATTTTGCAATAATTGCAGCCGGCGAAGGTTCACGACTGGCACAGGAAGGCGTTGAATTACCTAAACCTCTTGTGGAACTTAACGGTACGCCGATGATCCGCAGGCTGATAGATATATTTATTGAATGTGGAGCCGAATCTATTTCGGTTATAGTCAATGAGCAGATGACCGAAGTCAGAAAGTATGTGGAATCGCTCAGGTTGCCTGTTCCTCTTAGACTGACAGTGAAATCTACTCCAAGTTCAATGCACAGTTTCTATGAGGTAAGCCGTACGTTTACATCGGGTAAGTTTATTCTTACGACCGTTGACACAATCTTCCGTCCAGAGGAGTTCCGCAGTTATGTCGAAGCCTTTGACGCTGATGACACTCTTGATGGGGCTATGGCAGTCACTTCATTTATTGATGATGAGAAACCACTGTATATAGATGTTGACGATCAGATGATTATAACTGCGTTCCGCGATCAGCCGTTCCCTGGAGTCAAGTATATATCGGGTGGTATCTATGGTCTGACTCCTAAGGCTTTGACAGTATTGTCAGATTGTATCGATCGGGGAGTTTCAAGAATGCGTAACTATCAGCGGGCGCTCGTAGATGCCGGATTGAAGTTGAAAGCATGCCCGTTCGATAAGATTGTCGATGTCGATCATCAGGCCGACATCGCTACTGCCGAGAAATTTTTGAATGAGTAAATATCATCACATTATATAATATTATACATAATGGCAGACATTAGAATTGCCGGCATCATGAGAGCCGGAGCGTTTTCGCCAAATCATATCGGCAACGATGCCGCAATTTTCAATATTGTTGCCGAGCAGTTGCGCAAGCGCGGATGTGAGGTCAACGTTTATAATGAAGAGCAGTTTATAGCCGGTGAAGTGACCGAGGATATAATTCTGAACATGTGCCGTGAGCAGCGTTCAATTGAGCTGTTGCAAAAGAAAGAAGACGAAGGCTGTCTGGTGATCAATTCCGGATATGGAATCGAGAATTGTACCCGTGAGCGCATGACCCGTATCCTTCTCGGAAGCAATATCCCTTATCCCGAAAGTATTATCGTGAATACTAACGAAGTTATTCGCGACACTCTTAAGGAACAAGGTTTCGACCGTGCCTGGATAAAGCGCGGTGACTTCCATGCTATGCACAAGGAAGATGTTTCCTATGTTCGTCATCCCGAAGAAGCGCAGGAAGTGTTGCAGGAGTATTTCCTCCGCGGAATCAAACGTGCTGTCATCAACCGACACCTTGTGGGCGATCTGATCAAATTTTATGGTGTTCAGGGAACTTCGTTTTTCTACTGGTTCTATCCGTTTGATGAAGGCCACAGCAAGTATGGTCATGAAGCGATTAACGGAAAAAGTCAGGGACTTCCTTTCGATAAGGACCGCATGCGCGAAATCTGTCATCAGGCTGCCGATGTGCTTGATGTGAAAATCTACGGCGGTGACTGTATAGTTTCACCCGAGGGCGATATCCGCATTATTGACTTTAATGATTGGCCAAGTTTCGCACCCTGCCGTACTGAAGCTGCTCCACATATAGCCAAATGTGTTCTTTCGGCAGTCAAAGACTGGAAAAATAAGTAATATTCAGAAACTGTTAATATATAAATATGAATAATTCCAATGACGCATGTCCCGTAGAGTCAACTTCAACGTCGTCGTATCGCGATTCGTTGAAGTCGATGGATACCGAGGAACATATTGATCTTGCGTTTTACCGCCCTATAGGATATGCGTGGGCTTGTTTGGCTGCTAAACTTGGCATAACACCCAATGCTATCACTATCGCGTCTATATTTATTGGTATAGCAGCCGGTGTCGCTTTCTACTATAATAATCTATATATTAATGTTATAGGTATGGTATTGCTGATCTGGGCAAACTCTTTCGACAGTGCTGATGGTCAGCTTGCACGAATGACGAAGCAATATTCGCGCATAGGCCGTATTCTTGACGGATTGTCGGGCGACTTCTGGTTCGCGGCTATATACATAGCTATATGTCTGCGTGAAAATAATACCTCGGAATTCTTCATGGCTCGTCCGTGGCTTATATGGGTAATTGCTGTAGTGACAGGACTCTGTCATGCCAAGCAGGCAGCTATGGCCGATTATTACCGTCAGTTCCATCTCTATTTTCTTAAAGGAGAAGAAGGTAGTGAACTTGATACGGCATCTGAACTCAAAAAGAAACTTTCTGGACTATCGTGGAGTAAGAATTTCTGGCAGAAGCTCACGCTCACGACTTATACGAATTATACCGTACAGCAGGAAGCTACGGCACCTGCCATGCAGCAGCTTCGCAAGGAACTTGCACGCCGCTTCCCCAACGGACGAATTCCGCAATCGTTCCGCGATGCTTTCCGCAAGGCAAGTCTTCCGCTGATGAAGTATACCAATATTCTTTCGTTCAACTGGCGTACGATAGCCTTGTTTACATCACTGTTCCTTATGCAGCCGTGGCTCTATTTTGCTTTCGAGCTGGTGGTGCTTAATCTGCTGCTGATATATATGATTTGCCGCCATGAGCGCATTTGCAAACGTTTTACACGCGAACTTAAGAATGGAGAATATTAAAGGTATAATTTTTGACTACGGTGGCACGATCGACAGTCGTGGAGACCATTGGAGTGAAGTTATTGACCGCGCATATAAGGATGCGGGGATTGAAATAGGCCGTGAGGAATTTCGCGAAGCTTATGTTTATGCCGAACGAGCGTTGGCACGTACACGTATAATTCTACCGGGTGACAATTTTTTCGATCTGATGAAAAAAAAGATTGATATTGAGATTGGTAGACTTGTAGAGAATGGAGTACTGCCCGGTGAACGTCTGTCGGATGGCACGGTT
This sequence comes from uncultured Bacteroides sp., assembly GCA_964531905.1. GTDB lineage: Bacteria > Bacteroidota > Bacteroidia > Bacteroidales > Muribaculaceae > CAJUPY01. Next base: position 959 of record CAZHHF010000172.1, on the reverse strand, counting down.
GATCGCATTGCGCGTTTGTGCTATGATAGTGCTGCCCGTTGTGTTGCTGAATCACGTCCGGTGCTTGAAGCGCTTGCCGCCCGTTATCCAATGGTGCTGGTGAGCAATTTTTATGGCAATGTCGAAGAGGTTATCCGCGATTTCGGAATACGTGACTGTTTCCGTGGAATAATCGAAAGTGCCGTTGTCGGTGTCAGGAAACCCGATGCACGTATTTTTATGCTTGGTGTAGTTGCCCTGGGACTGAAACCTGAAGAGGTACTGGTTGTTGGCGACTCAATGCGTAAGGATATCGAGCCTGCCCGTTCAATAGGTTGTCAGGTGGCGTGGATCAAAGGAAAAGGATGGACCGCTGAGGAAGATGCTGTTACCGATCCTGCTCAGATTACTCGTTTAGCCGATTTGCTTGAAACTCTTGTATAGCATATTTAACTGATGTAAACATATTGGTGTCTGTATTACTTGAATATTAAGCTATTTTTACATATTAGACTATATTTTAGCTCTAAACTACAATAATTAGTTGTTTTTAACACATAAAAGGGCGTCAGTTTGAAAAAGTATCTGTACTTTTACACACTCGAAATCTAAGGGCAATTCCTACTCACGTGTTGCTTTAAACCAATCGAAAACATATAAAATAATATAACTATTTATAATCATGAGTAATGTAAAAAAAGCCGAAGGTAAACTCGGCGTCATGGTAGTCGGTCTTGGAGCTGTTACTTCAACATTCATGACCGGCGTATTGATGGCTCGCAAAGGCCTCGCAAAACCTGTAGGTTCAATGACCCAGTACGATAAGATTCGTGTTGGTGAAGGTGCTGAAAAACAATATCTTAAATATAATGAGATCGTTCCTCTTGCTGATCTTAATGATATCGTTTTCGGAGCATGGGACGTTTATCCTGCAAACGCATACGAATCAGCAATCAATGCTGAGGTTCTCAAAGAGAAAG
>CAZHHF010000171.1:0-4444 GCA_964531905.1 uncultured Bacteroides sp. | reverse complement strand
ATCGCTACGGCAGCAACGATACCGTTACGGGTGTCGGAATATTCAAATGACTTCCCGTAGTAATCTTTGAGTGTTCGTCCGAGAGCTTCTTTGAAAGCTGTGAGGTGTGTGCCGCCTTGAGTTGTATGCTGTCCGTTTACAAAAGAATAGTATTCCTCGCCGTACTGGTTGGCGTGGGTGAAAGCGATTTCTATGTCGTCGCCTTTGAGGTGGATCGGCTGGTAGAGCGGCTCGTTGGTCATGTTCTCTTTAAGGAGATCGAGAAGTCCGTTTCGGGATATGTAACGATGTCCGTTGAACATGATTGTGAGACCGGTGTTGAGAAATGTATAGTTCTTCAACATCGGTATGATCAGATCTTCATGGAAGATGTAATCGCGGAAGATTGATCGGTCGGGTGTGAAAGCGACAAATGTTCCGTTGGGCTGATCGGTAGCCACTATTCCGCTTTCATAAATGAGTTCTCCTTTGGAGAAACGGGCCTCGCACATTTGTCCGTCGCGATAGCTCGCTATGGTAAATTCAGTAGAGAGGGCATTTACCGCTTTTATGCCGACACCGTTTAGTCCGACAGATTTCTTGAACGCTTTTGAATCGTATTTTCCTCCTGTATTCATTTTAGCGGCTACGTCAATAAGTTTGCCGAGAGGAATACCACGTCCGTAATCGCGCACGGCTGCCGAAGTTTCTGTCACATCAATAGTGATCTGACGTCCGAATCCCATCATGTATTCATCGATAGAATTGTCGAGAACTTCTTTAAGAAGAACGTAGATGCCGTCGTCGCTATTTGATCCGTCGCCGAGTTTTCCGATATACATACCCGGACGACGCCTGATGTGTTCTTTCCAATCAAGCGTTTTTATATTATCCTCATCATAGGATACTGTTTCGGGTGTATTGTTGTCGGTCAGTTGTGGTTCGAGGTTATCGTCGTTCATGGATCAAATTACTATTTCTTATTTTTTTCTTCGGGAAAACGGTTGGGAAAGTCGATATGTTTTTTTGGGTGAGTCATGGCCCAGATTATGAGTGCTATTCCTATAAGAATAAACGGTACGCTTAGTAGCTGCCCCATGTTGAGTGCCATATCCCGTTCAAATTCTACTTGAGGATTCTTAATGAATTCGATAAGGAAGCGTGCCGAGAAAAGGATTGTAAGGAATACTCCGAATATCAGGCCTGGACGTTCCTCGGCATTCTTTTTCCAATACATCCACATCAGCAAACCGAATAGGGCGAGGTAGCAGAGTGATTCGTAGATCTGTGTGGGATGACATGCGATACCTTCGTAGTAGCGATGCCATTCAGCGCTACGGACAAACATGAAGCCCCACGGGAGATCGGTCGCATGACCGAATATCTCACTGTTCATCAGGTTTCCGAATCGGATCATAGCTCCTACCAATGCGATCGGTATGACAAGTCGGTCAAAGGTCCACAAGGGGTTGCGGTGAGTCGTTAAAATAGAATAGAGGAAGACTCCGATAATGATGCCTATGGTTCCGCCATGACTTGCAAGTCCACCTTCCCATATATATAGGATTTTGATGGGATTCTGACTGTAAATGTCCCATTCATAGAAGAATACATGACCGAGTCTCGCTCCGATAATTGTTCCTGCAACAGTCCAGAGCAGTAGGATTCCGAGCCATTTTTCGGGCGCACCTTCGTGCCGGTAAATACGTTCTTCAATCTTATATCCGATAAGAAATCCGATAGCAAACATCAAACCGTACCATCTTATCTTGATGAATGAGTCGACAAGCATCGGATCGGCGTTCCAAACGATATAATCAAGCATTTTTGTTATCTGTTAAGTTTTCGTTTTGCGAAGATACAACTTTTTCGGGAATATCTTGGCTCTTGCTTTTTGAAAAATAGGTAGTTGTGGCTTCGCGTACTTTTCCCGACAGCATCAGGAGTGAGAACATCGTGGGTATAACCATCAGTCCGTAGAATAGGTCACAGACTCCGATTGCTGCATTGAGCGGGACAACTGCGAAGATAATAAGAGTAGCTATGAAGAAGTAGCTGTAATACTTCGCTTTTTCAGGGCCTATAAGATATGTTGCGCAACTCTGGCCGTAGAATGAATATGAGAACATGGATGAAAGACCGAAGCAGATCACAACCACGAACAGGAGTATCTCTCCGAATGGAATCGCTTTTGAGAATGCATCCATTGCTATAGATAGTCCCTGTACTCCATTTTCGGGATTGATGTCACCACAAAGCAGAATGGCGAGTGCAGTGAGTGTACACACTAATCCGGAGTCGATGGACGGTCCGAGCATGGCGATGAGTCCTTCCCTGACGGGTTGGTTATTTTTTGATTCACCATGCATGATTGATGCCGTACCTACTCCGGCATCGTTGACAAGGGCCGCACGACGCGCGCCGATTATCGCAATACCAACAAGCGCACCGAAACCGGCTTTCCAGTTGAACGCTTCGCGGAATATCGAGACGAATACTCCCGGTACATCCTGCAGATGGGTGATAATGATGTATAATACCATTATAAAGTAGATTCCCACCATAAACGGAACAATGACTGATGCAACGTTGGCAATGCGCTTTATTCCGCCAAGAATTACGAGTGACACGATTATTGCGATAGTAATGCCGCACATAAGACGGAATGCATGCAGATTGTCGAGTCCCGTGAATGACGATACCGATGAAAGGAAACTGTTGGCTTCAAGCTTTTCCGGAGTTGTGAATAACGACACGGTCGCTTCAGTAAGTTGGTTGGCATTCATAATGCACATTGTTCCGAACATACCGGCTATCGCAAAGAACACAGCAAGTGGTTTCCAGGCTTTTCCAAGTCCGTTCTCGATGATGTACATGGGACCTCCGCGATGAACACCGTCGCGTCCTTTTCCTTTGTACATTATAGCCAGGACTCCTTCATGATATTTTGTTGACATACCCACGATTGCGCTTATCCACATCCAGAATATCGCACCGGGTCCACCCATTACGAGGGCGATGGCGACACCGGCTATGTTTCCGAGTCCTACAGTCGCGGCTACAACCGATGCAAGCGCCTGAACCGAACTGATCTGTCCGTTGTCAGCATCGTTTTTACGGCGTAGTTCCTTCAGAGATGCCGGGAGGCGGCGGATCGAAACGAATCCCGATGTGATGAAGAGGAATAATCCCCCTCCTATAAGAATGATAAACAGAGGATATCCGCATACAGTATCGGCTATCTTTGTTATCCATGTACCTATTGCTTCCATAAAAAATATAAATTGGTTATAATTATAGATTGAATAGCCTCACGGCTGACAACGTTGTTATTTCTTCAAGTTGTTTTATGTCTGTATCAAGTATTTTAGCCACATGGGCTGCAGTGTGGATTATGAATGAACTTTCGTTTCTCTTTCCGCGATGGGGAACAGGTGCGAGGTAAGGTGAATCGGTTTCAAGCAATAGCCGGTCGATCCCTATTTCCTTTATGGTATCGTTTAACCGGGAGTTTTTGAAAGTTGCTATTCCGTTTATCCCAAAATAAAAATCACCAATAGCGCGAATCTGCTTTACATCTTCAGGAGAACCTCCGAAACTATGGAAAACACCGGCAGGTACCGTTTCAAGTGATTCAAGTATCTCAAGCGTTTCTTTCAGTCCATTGCGGCAGTGGATGATTACTGGGAGTCCTATTCGTACAGCCAGTTCACATTGTTCTTTGAATGCCTGTTTTTGTTGCTCGATGAATGTAGCATCCCAATAAAGGTCGATGCCGATCTCACCGACAGCCACGTATTTCCCAGGATTCTCAATGATCAACCGCTCGATGATGTCGAGTGATTTGCGATAGTCGCTGTTGATTTCTGTAGGGTGAAGCCCCATCGCCATAACAGTAGATTCAGGGCGTGCATTATGGAGCTTATGAAGCGGCTCTATTGTACTGACGTCAACGTTAGGCATAACCATAATTCCTACACCTGTTTCCACAGCACGGTCAACCGCACTTTCGGGCGATGGATCGAATTCTGGAAGGTATAGGTGGGTGTGCGTGTCAATCAGCATTACTTGATCAATTATTACGTTCGATTGTTGAGAGGGCGAGGGATGTGAAAAATTCCTTCGCATCTTTGCCAAGCGGGGTCTCTTTGATTATATCAACAGCCTCAGCCACATATCGGTTAATCTCACTGATACAGCGTTCAGGAAGCGCGAGTTCTTCATACAATGCTGTAACGGCTACAATTTTTTCTCCACGGCTAAGTGATTGATTTAGCGCTTTATCAAGTGCTTCGGGCGATTCAGCCGCAGCGTTGATAAGGAGCCATGTTTTCTTGTTGTTAACGATGTCGCCACCAATCTCTTTACCGAATGTCAACGGATCACCGAATGTGTCGAGATAGTCATCACGAAGTTGGAATGCGAGTCCGAGTTTTACGCCGTAATCATATAATGAATTCTGGAT
>CAZHHF010000170.1:0-4451 GCA_964531905.1 uncultured Bacteroides sp. | reverse complement strand
CTGTATACACTTTACAACATGTCAGAGGGAGCAATGTCGTGAGACGTGGCTCCTTTTTTTTGTCAGTATCAAAATAATGTCTACATTTGTCGGCGAAATGGAAAAATATTCCTTCGATATTCAATTTTCATATTGTGTAAATCTTTAAAACAGATCTAAGAGAATGTCAACCAACACAGTCGATAACCAACGGAAGGTTACTACCCGCCGCCTTATTGAAATGAAACAGCGTGGCGAAAAAATAGCCATGCTGACAGCTTACGACTATACAATGGCAACCATCGTCGACAATGCCGGTATGGATGCGATTCTAGTAGGTGACTCGGCTTCGAATGTCATGGCCGGAAATGCGACCACGCTGCCGATCACACTCGACGAGATGATAAATTATGCAAAAAGCGTTGTACGCGGAGTGAAACGCGCTCTTGTAGTGACCGACATGCCTTTCGGCTCCTATCAGGGAAATTCCAAAGAGGCTCTCGCTTCAGCGATCAGAATAATGAAAGAGAGCGGCAGCGAGGCTGTCAAAATCGAAGGTGGAGCAGAAGTGAGAGAGTCGATCGAGCGTATTCTCTCGGCAGGAATCCCGGTAATGGGTCATCTTGGTCTTACACCACAATCGATCAATAAGTTCGGAACATATGCCGTTCGTGCCAAAGAGGAAGCTGAAGCAAATAAGCTCCTCGAGGATGCTAAAATGCTTGAGGAAATAGGCTGCTTCGCTATCGTATTAGAGAAGATTCCGGCCGATCTGGCACGTAGGGTCAGTGAATCGCTATCGATTCCGACAATAGGAATCGGTGCCGGAGGCGCATGTGACGGTCAGGTTTTAGTGTATCAGGACATGCTCGGACTCAACAGCGGCTTCTCTCCCAAGTTCCTTCGCCGTTATGCCGATCTCGGTTCAGTGATCAATAATGCTCTGGGCCGATATATCGACGATGTGAAGACCGGAGATTTCCCCAACAAGGACGAACAGTATTGATCAATTTCATTGCGAAATATTACTCCGACCGGGCAAAAACTTACCTAAAGAAGATCCCGGCCGGAGTTTTTTTATTGCACATTCGGGCGAGGGAACGAACTTTTTTCCAAATCTCCACGTTATATTATTGAACGTTTACAACTATTTAAATATATGAAAGGGAAAATAACATTACTCATTATGTTAACCGTATTATGTCCCTCGGGTCTCTCAGCCCGGGGGATCAACCGGATCATAGATGACCTCGAAGCGATAAAGGATTACCACTCCGAGGCCACAGTCGACGTGCAGCTACCTCAGGGAACCGACGTCAGCTATAGCTTGAAACTATGGTCGACAGAGCCTGCAAGTGGTGACACTCTCGCTCCCTGCTCATATCTGATCGAATGGAAACTTCCTACTCCCACGGGCGAATCGACGGGTTTCACCGCCTATAACAACCGACATCTGTACCGCCATATAGATACACGGCTACAGGAGTATCATTACGAATGGGACAGCATCCCGTTTCTGCTCAACAATACATTGGCGGGCGTTCAGCGTAACAGTCAGTTCACAAATGTACTGCCTCAGTTCGTTGCCGAACAGCTACGCGAAATAACCACATCGCCAAACTGGAAATGGCATTTCACACCTGATACAATCAACAACGGACTCAAATCGGCCGTTCTTACCGGAAGCATGATTGTAAACGGTTATACGGGACGTGAGGTGATCTATGTTTTCGACCCCGAGAGTTCGCTGCCGAGATATATCGAGACGGAGAATAATCCGACATCGATCAGCGAGCAGACAATAATCGTAAAATACAGTTCCACATGCAGCGAACCGGTTCCGGCAATGACCGAGGAGACTCTCGCCGAAAGATATCCCGATGTGTTTGATTCTTACCGCGAGAATAATTTCACGGTTGAGACTTTGCGCGGGAAACAGTTGCCTGCATTCTCGCTACCGACGACAACGGGCGAACGTTACCAGCATCAGAAAGGTGACCGTTTCCCTGCAACAACGCTGATAGCGATGCTCGATCCTTCGATCGCAACAGCTTCGGAGACCGTAAAAGCTCTCCGCGATGCCGCCGACATGATGCCACGCGCAACAAATATCCTGTTCACTTTCATCGATACCAACATCGCCGGAATCGAAAGTTGCGTTCCTGATCTGCGTCCAGGCGAACATCTGCTTACATCGGCGCGCAGTCTCGCACGCGACTGTGGAGTAACATCGTTCCCGACTATCATCATCGCCGGGAGTGACGGAACTGTGAAAGATATTATAATAGGATTCAACAAAGATCTGTCGACTGTTGTTATAGAGAAAAGTTCATTTGCCGACTGACAAATTTTAAAATAATAAAACAATATAACAATGGAAACAATCTATTTCAAAGGCACTCCGTGCCACACCTACGGTTCTGTTCCACGCGCCGGCGAAAAAGCGCCTAATTTTACTCTCGTCCGTCCCGATCTAAGCGAGATCCGCAGCTCTGATCTCGAAGGGAAACGCGTTGTACTGAATATTTTCCCCAGTCTCGACACTGCCGTATGCGCGATGTCGGTACGCCGTTTCAATCAGGAAGCCGCCAATCTAAAGAACACAGTGGTTTTATGCGTGTCGATGGACCTTCCGTTCGCTGCCGGACGATTCTGCACAACCGAAGGGATTGAAAATGTGATTCCGGCATCGGCATTCCGCTCTCCTGAATTCGTGAAGGAATACGGCCTTCAGATGGTCGATGGGCCTCTGACCGGGCTGCTCGCACGTGCCGTACTCGTTCTTGACGAACATCGCAACGTGATTTACAGCGATCTCGTTGAAGAAATCACGCATGAACCTGACTATCAGGGCGCGATCGATGTTCTGAAAGAGAAATAATGCTCCGCGGAAGATCATTGGACCCGGCTGCTCCACGTAACAACCCCTACAAGCCTTTGATTATCAATGTATTGACGGCGGACGCACGAGCCGTGCTTCCCTACAAAACTTAATGATGCAGTGTCGAAAAATTTAATTTCGACACTGCATCGTTTTTTATATATTCATATAAAAAGGGAGGAATAGATGTTAAAAAAAAAATAAAATATCAATAATTATTTTTAAAAGTATAAGAAGATTGAGTATATTGCAAACATATCATCTAAAACTACCGGCTGATTGAACCAAATCGATGAATAATCACCACAATTAATTATAAAAATCATGAAAGCCTTAATCCACCTCCCGTTAGCATCACTGATTCTATTGCTATGCTCGTTCACACCACCCGGATCGGACAACCTGATGGTAACTCCCGAAGAAATTAAAGCCGACAGCGAGATATTAGCCAACGGTACAATAGATCCGGAGAGATTCTATAATCAGGAGTTTCTTCGTCCTCGAGTAAGAGGAAGCGTATTCATGTCAGCAAATGAGCCTTATGAAGAAGCCCTATCGGTGGCATTACAACCGACAACATCGAGTGACAGCACCGGAAAGCGTCAACTTGCTGCATCAAAATTATCAGAGGCTGAGTTCAAGCAGGCTGAACTACTGCAACAGAAGCGCGAAGAAGCTCTGAAAACCGTGATCGAAAGACGACTGACTCCGGAGAGACAGGAGATAATACGTCAGATGCGACAGATTGCAGCCGATCACTGCACACTCGGACTCGATCATTGTATATCACTTGAATTAACGAAGGAGGCGGCTGTTGCCAACGGCATTTCGGAACTTGCATACGATAACTTCAAGGAATGGGTGACAGCGACAAATAAATCACTGACACGAAATCGGGATTTTGTAACGAACGCTCCCTACGGTTTTATCTTCGTTTATTTCGACGATAATCTGTTTGACAAAAACAAGGATGTAGTTATACGGAATCCTAAATAAGAATATTTACTTTACGGCTCCATCATGTTGAGAATTACATGGTGGAGTTTTTGTCAAAAAAATCAAGCAGACTGACATATTAATTTAAAATAAAAGATTAACTTTGCAGAGTTCAATAGAAAATTTACACAAAAAACAATAATTCATAAACAAAATGGTAAATTATAAAGATTTAGGATTGGTAAACACCCGTGAGATGTTTGCCAAAGCAATCAAGGGCGGATATGCAGTTCCCGCGTTCAACTTCAACAACATGGAGCAGCTTCAGGCAATCATCAAGGCAGCAGCCGAAGATCGTTCGCCGGTAATCCTCCAGGTTTCTAAAGGAGCGCGTAACTATGCCAATCCTACACTTCTCCGCTACATGGCCCAGGGTGCAGTAGAATATGCAAAGGAACTCGGTTGGGAAAATCCCCAGATCGTTCTTCACCTCGATCACGGCGATTCTTTCGAACTCTGCAAATCATGTATCGACAACGGTTTCTCTTCAGTAATGATCGACGGTTCACACCTTCCCTACGAAGAGAACGTGGCTCTCACCAAGAAAGTTGTTGACTACGCTCATCAGTATGACGTAACCGTAGAAGGCGAACTC
>CAZHHF010000169.1:0-4462 GCA_964531905.1 uncultured Bacteroides sp. | reverse complement strand
ACGAACGCGAGGATGATTGCTGATGCCAGCAGAAAGGTTATCAGGGTGAGAGTGAGAACGGTGACTGTGTCGGCTAATCGATCAGCAACCATTGAACCGAAGATTGTCGTGAACGGCCGCTGTTGCCGCTGGGCGATGTAGCCCGAGCGCCACACTTCACCGAGACGTGGAAACACGAGATTTATGGCGTAAGTGCCGAAGATACTGTAAACGAGGTAGATAAGCGGTGTGCGGCAGTCGAGTGCGTTGAGCTGTATCTGCCAGCGTAAAGCTCTGAAAACATGAGAGAAAATGCTGATCACGAGCGTCAGACCGATCCATTGGAAACTACAGTCGCGACGGATAATCTCGATCATTTCGTTGAAGTTGACTCCGGTAAAGAGCAGATAGCAGAGACCGATAGTTATTATTAGCGGCACTATAAATTTCATGATCGTGCCTATTACCGATTTCTTTTGTTGGGGTAGTGATGTAGACATTATAAAGTGTTATAGATCTATTTTCTTTGTGCGGTTGCGGTGGGTGAAGCGTTTCTTATACATGTTGGCTCGTCGCCACAATGATCTCACGCGCAGGAAGAGTGGCGATGCCGTGGATGTGATGTCGGCGGCCAGGGGATCGGTGAACGATGCTACCGATGATTCCTCGCCGAACTGTTCGGGGTATATGACCATCAGATTGTTGCGGGAGAAATACTTTTGCAGGAAAGCCGGTATCTCGGCCATGTCGCTCGAATAGCTGACCGCGGTGGCTCGTGAACTGACGATGACGAACAGATCATCGTCGAGAATACGGTTTGCGAGCAGAATGAAGTCATCGTAATCATCGATAGTGCGGTATTCGCTTCTGATGCCTATTCGCTCCTGATGAAGGACTGCTCCTATGATTCTCTGCAACTCGCTGTTGCAGCAGAAAATTACCCGGCATCCCAACTGACGGGTGAGATTTCCGATTGCAACAAGCCATCGGCGGAATCCGGTCTCGAACTGCGCCTTGTCGGGGACCGAAACAATGATTCGCGTTACCGTGTTGACCGGAATATAGCAACGCGATATGATTACCATCCGGTTGGTGGATTTCAGTAATTGGTCAACTTTGCTTCCGAAGAAACTGTCGATTACGGTTGATTTCCGGTGCATGCCGAGAATGACTCCGGTTATATCGCGTTCTTCAATAACGTTTACCACTCCGGTGACAGTGTTCAGGTCGTAACGTTCGATCGGTATGATGTCGGTTTCAACTGCAGCTGCCGTTTTACGTGCCAGTTCAAGAGAGTTGTGACCGATAGCTTTTGAGGCGGCACTGTTGTCGTTTCTCACGTGGAGGGCGAAGAGCTGGCTGGACGCCTGCTGACTTTTAGCGTTTTTGTCATCATGACGCATCAGCAGTGCAAGTTCAACAAGCGATTGAGCAGTTATAGGGTTGGCGATAGGAATCAATATGTTGTTGACGGTTATCCGTTCGCTTCCGGCATCGGTGTCATTCTCAAGCATATCGATTTTGATTCTTGCGGCCGCACGTGCAGTCACTATCGGGGCGATGGCACACGTTATCAGAATCACGAGGATTGTTCCGTTGAGGATCGTTTCGTTGAGCATTGGAGTACCGTCGGGCCTGAGCATATTGTGGCCTATGGTGACTACTGCGAGTGCCACGGCTGTGTGAGCCGTTGTCAGTCCGAACAAAAGCTTTCTTGAATCGGCGTTCATTTTGTTTACGCGCTGCGAGATCCATGCCGGTAGCCATTTACTCACCAATGCTATTACAAGCATGTAGGCGGTTACGATGAGAGTGTCGTAATTACCTATCACACGGATATTGATCATCATTCCTACTCCGATAAGGAAATAGGGGATGAACAAGGCGTTGCCTACGAACTCTATCCGCCCCATCAGCGATGACCCTGACGGCACGTAGCGGTTAAGCACAAGACCGGCGAAGAAAGCTCCGAGAACGGCTTCAAGTCCGATCGATGATGCGATCCATGCCGAGCAGAACACCATTGCAAGGATGTAGACGAACTGAGTGACGGTATCATTATAATTTTTGAAAAACCATCGCGTAAGCCGTGGATAAGCATATAAAATGCCGAGACAGTAGATCGCCAGTTTTCCAAGCAGCCATGCGGTAGCACCCGGTTCGAAGCATCCTACCTGATGGATATTGACAACTATACCGATTGTTAACAATGCTCCGATAACGGCTATGATGGTGCCGACGATAGCTATCAGAACTGCCGGATTTTTTGTTATGCCGAAACGCGCCGTAATAGGGTAGGCGAGCAAGGTGTGTGAGGCATACATCGCTCCGAGGAGTACCGATGTAAGTATATCGAGCTTCATTAGCCATGCGCTCCCTATAATCCCCATTATCATGGGAATTAAGAATGTCAGTAACCCGAAAAGGAGTCCGCGCCTGAAGTTTAGTTTCAGTCGGTACATGTCGATCTCGAGACCGGCGAGAAACATTAGGTAGAGGAGGCCTACCTGTCCGAAGATCTCAAAACTGCTGTCGCGGTCAAGAATGTCGAAGGCGTATGGTCCCACAATAACTCCGGCCACAACCATTCCTATGATATGCGGAATGTTGAGCTTGTTTAACAATACCGGCGCCAATAATATTATCACCAGAACGATGAAGAATATCGTGACGGGATTGGTAACGATGGCGAGAGTTATCATGGATAGATTGATTTAAGCGTTTTCCTGTTTCAGGAGCGGGGATTGGCAAGCATATACTGCGCTATCTGAACCGCATTGAGTGCTGCACCTTTCTTGATCTGATCCGAAACAGTCCAGAACGACAGGCCGTACTCGTTGGTGAGATCACGGCGTATACGTCCAACGTACACAGGATCCTGATTCGCTATGTCGAGCGGCATAGGATAGCTTTTCTCTGAAGGGTTGTCGAGAACAACGACTCCTTTAGCGTTTTCGAAAGCCTTACGTGCCTCCTCGACTGTGACAGGACGTTCGGTTTCAACCCAGATGGCTTCGGAATGGGCGCGCATTACCGGAACACGGACGCAAGTGGCGCTTACATCGAGAGCCGGCGCGTGCATGATCTTTTTTGTTTCGTGATACATCTTCATTTCCTCTTTGGTGTATCCGTTATCGGTAAATACGTCTATATGGGGAATCACATTGAATGCAAGCTGATAGGCAAATTTCTCTACTGTCGGTTTTTCACCGCGCGAAATCTGTGCTGTCTGCGTGATAAGTTCGTCCATCGCTGCGGCACCTGCTCCGCTGGCAGCCTGATATGTTGCGACATGTACGCGTTTTATTCCCGCGAGGTCATATATAGGTTTGAGTGCCACAACCATCTGTATTGTGGTGCAGTTGGGATTTGCGATAATGTTGCGAGGTGCGTTAAATGCATCTTCACCGTTGACTTCGGGTACGACGAGAGGCACGTCGGAATCCATGCGGAACGCACTCGAATTATCGATCATTATAGCACCGTGGGCAGTGATTGTTTCAGCGTATTCTTTTGATGTCGATGCTCCGGCCGAAGCGAAGACAAAATCAATTCCGCGGAAATCCTCGGAGTTGTGGGTAAGTTCCTTTACGATATATTCTTTACCGCGGAAGGTGTAGCTTCGTCCGGCACTACGGCTCGAACCGAAAAGCGTCAGGTTGTCAACCGGAAATTCCTGCTGTTCCAGAACTCGTAGAAACTCTTGTCCGACAGCGCCGCTGGCGCCAACTATTGCTATATTCATGATTTTTGCGATTGATGATATTTTTTGCAAAGTTAGTTATAAAAAGGCTATTTTGCTTCGATTATTTATGAAATTTTACTCATAACATTGCTTTTGTCGATGAAGATGTCGGAGTAAATTTTGTATTGGTATTCTTTTTTATTAAATTTGCCGTAGAATAAATCTAATTCTTACAATTCTCTTATATTAAATCATAATAACCAATGGAAAAGAAGATTTCTGAAATTTTCGAGAAACGTTTTGGCGGCGAAGGTACTTTCTATGCTTCAGCCGGCCGTATCAATCTTATCGGTGAACACACCGACTACAACGGCGGATTCGTTTTCCCGGGCGCTATCGACAAAGTTATCATGGCCGAAATTCGTCCGAACGATACCGACAAGGTTCGTGCTTATTCAATAGATATCGATGACTATGCCGAATTCGGCCTTAATGAAGAGGATGCTCCTTCTCAGTCATGGGCGCGCTACATCTTCGGCGTTTGTCGCGAAATTATCAAGCGCGGCGGTGTTGTGAAAGGTTTCGATACTGTTTTTGCAGGTAACGTTCCTTTAGGCGCCGGATTGAGTTCTTCGGCTGCACTCGAATCTTGCTTCGCTTTTGCACTTAACGATCTTTTCAACGGTAATACTATCGATAAATTCGAACTTGCCCGTATCGGTCAGTCTACCGAGCATAACTATTGCGGTGTGAACTGCGGTATCATGGACCAGTTTGCTTCCGTATTCGGTAAAAAAG
>CAZHHF010000168.1:0-4538 GCA_964531905.1 uncultured Bacteroides sp. | reverse complement strand
CCATCTGCTTCATCCATTTGTAGGTCTCTTCGAAAACTACTCCGTTGCCTGCTTCATTTCCGAGCGAGTACACTGTAACCGACGGGTTGTTCTTTGATTTGGCATACATGCGCTGCGTACGGTCCATTACGGCCGGAATCCACTCCGGAACTTTTGCAAGCGAAGGCTTGTCGTAGCCGTATCCGTGAGCCTCGGCATTCACTTCATCGATTACATAAATACCGTATTTGTCGCACAGATGGTACCACAGACGGTCCTGCGGATAATGGCAGTTGCGCACTGTGTTGATATTGTTCTCCTTGAACAATGTAATATCCTTGATAGCGGTTTCCTTATCCACCGTACGTCCCGCTTGAGTGTGTGCGTGACGGTTAACACCCTTCACGAGAACAGGAGTTCCGTTGACCATGAAGAGACCGTTCTTAACTTCCGAGGTCTTGAAACCAACGTTACATCCCACTGTCTCGGTTACTTTACCGTTTTTGTCGGTCAGATCGAGCAGGAGAGTATAGAGGTTGGGATGTTCGGCACTCCACTGTTTAACTGCCGGGATAGTAGCCGAGAAACGGTTTTCGCTGGCAGCCTCTTTCTTGCCCGATGCAACAACCTTGCTGTCGCTGTCATAGAGAGTATAGGAGATTGAGGTGCAGTCTCCCTCAGCGAGTCCTTCCACAAGGCTGTTGACAGTCAGCAGACCGTCGCGGTATTCCTTGTCGAGCGGAGATGTCACGGTGAAATCCGAGATAAATGTCTTGGGAGTGGAGTAGAGATAAACGTCACGCTCGATACCGCTGAGTCTCCAGAAGTCCTGACACTCGAAGTAAGCTCCGGCCGACCATCTGTAAACCTCCAGTGCAACCGTGTTCTCACCCGGTTTCAGTTTGTCGGTGATATCCCATTCGGCAGCTGTCTTGGAATCCATGTTACAGCCCAGATACTCTCCGTTGACGTATGCGTAGAAAAACGAGATCGCGCCTTCAACGCAGAGAACCACGCGGCGACCTTCCCATCCTGCGGGAACAGTGAACGAGCGGCGGTAGCTGCCCACTTCGTTTGTCGCTGACGGAACGCGAGGCCAGTCTTTCTTGAAGTCGGCCCACTCTGAATCGAATTCGTATGTAGTGTTAACGTAGACTGCTGTTCCGTAACCCTGACGCTCCCAGTTCCCCGGAACGTTGATTTCGGCCCATTCCGAAACATCGTAGGATGGCTTTTCGAAACCCTCGGGACGAAGAGCAACATCTTTGGTCCAGTGGAATTTCCATTTGCCGTTAAGGTCGAGATAGTAGGGCGATTTCGCAAATTGCATATCGGCAACAGCGGCAACATCATTTGCCTTGTAAGGAACAACTAATGCATGTGCGTCGATTTGACCGTTTCGGAACGCCTCGATGGTCTGCCATTCGGGTTCGGCGGCTAATGCCGAAAATGAGATGGCAACCGCAGCCGTCATTAAAAATTTTCTCATGGTTTGAAATTTTGTGTGATATGTGATTGTCGTTTTGTTGCAAAAATACGAAAAATGAAATAAATGTGCAACCACATTGCTTCATGGAGTAACCGATGTCCAATTCATTCCACCCAGAAGTAGGGTACGCACGGCTCGTGCGTCCGCCATCAATATGATGATAACCTACGGATTGTAGGGCTGCTTCGTGGAGCAGCCGTATCCAATGACCTTCACCCGATTGTAGGGTACGCACGGCTCGTGCGTCCGCCATCAACAATCTGATACCCAACGAATTGTAGGACTGTTTCTTGGAGCAGACTCCTCCAATGAACGTCACGTCGTCAGATAAGCCCCTGTTCCACTGCAACACAAACCCGCTCTATTATTGCGTCCTGACGATCCTTCTCAGGCTTATATTCGCTTTTGAGATTAACACCGAAAAATCGTCCGAAAGTCTGCCAGAAACCTGCTCTGAAGCTCCCGAGAAAAGCTTTGAGAATATTATAACTTGACTGATTGGTCTCGCGTTGAATCAGCTTGACAAGCAGTCGCGCCTGATTCTTTGAGAACCGTTTCAGGGCCGGTTTATACTGGTTGAATACCTCCGATTCCATCTCTTTGAGATACTTTTCACGCTCCTTCTGTGTTGGAAAAGTCTCTATGTACTCGTAAGTCTCCGTCAGAGTCTCGCATATTAGCTTCGCGTATGGTAGCGCTTTTTTCACATCGCGAACCGTACGCCAGTAAAACTCCTCCTCTTTCTTGTTCTTGAATTTCAGTTCAGGAAAAACCGTAATGTCGTTCATTACCAGCACCAGCACTGTGTCGCCGTCGGCATCTACGGTGTGGTATTTCCCTCGGTACACTTTCTGACGCGCGCTGGCCATATCCTCCGGATCCGGCACACTATTGTCGGCGATGGCCGGAAAAACGGCGACCATCGCAACAACAGCTGATAATATCAATTTTTTTAGAGATGCCATTGCGTGTCTGTTATCACATTATTATAATATATAACGGATATTACCTCGCGGTTGTTGCGTTGTGGCATCCGGTTGTTAACTTTATTTTTTCTCGGTGGGAGGATAATCGAGCGTGTAATGAAGGCCGCGCGACTCTTTTCTCTCCTTTGCCTGACGCATTATGAGATAACCTACATTGATCATGTTGCGAAGCTCACATATCTCACGCGATGCTTTCGAGCATTTGAACAACTTTTCGGTCTCCTCATAAAGAATGTCCAGACGGTTCCATGCACGGTCAAGACGCAGGTTGCTCCTCACGATACCCACGTACGTACCCATTATCTGATTTACCTCCTTTATGCTTTGGGTGATGAGGACCATCTCCTCGGGGTGACGTGTTCCCTCATCGTTCCAATGCGGTACATCGTCGCGGAAGCTGTAACCACCGATATGTTCGCGCGAATGACGGGCGGCAGCGTCAGCGTAGACAACCGCCTCGATCAGTGAATTGGAAGCCAGGCGGTTACCTCCGTGAAGTCCGGTGCATGAACATTCACCAACGGCATAGAGATGCTTGATCGATGATTCTCCGTTGGTGTCAACCTTGATTCCTCCGCAAAGATAATGTGCGGCCGGCGCCACGGGAATATAATCTTTGGTTATATCGATACCTAAGCTAAGGCAATGCTGATAGATATTGGGAAAATGATGCTTGGTCTCCTCCGGATCCTTGTGCGTCACGTCGAGGAAAACGTGATCGTCACCGTGGAGCTTCATCTCGCTGTCGATTGCCCTGGCAACGATATCGCGTGGTGCCAGAGAAAGCCTCGGATCATACTTATGCATGAATTCTTCACCCGCAAGATTCCGCAGAACAGCCCCGTAACCTCTCATAGCCTCGGTTATCAGGAACGATGGGCGGTCGCCCGGATGGAAAAGGGCGGTCGGATGAAACTGGATGAATTCCATATCCTTCACCTCGCCTTTGGCGCGGTAGACCATAGCGATTCCGTCGCCGGTTGCTACAAGCGGATTGGTCGTCGTCTGATAAACGGCTCCCACACCACCGGTAGCCATAAGGGTCACTTTGGATAAGAAAGTGTCAACGTTGCCGGTCTTCTGATTAAGAACGTATGCACCATAGCATGTTATATCCGGAGTGCGTCGCGTAACAACCTTTCCTAAATGATGTTGCGTGATTATTTCTATAGCGAAATGATCCTCGAAAATATCGATATTCTTATTCGCTTTTACCGCTTCGATAAGTGATTGTTGTATTTCGAAACCTGTATTGTCGGCATGGTGGAGTATTCTGAATTCGGAATGTCCTCCCTCGCGGTGAAGATCGAATTCACCGTCAGCTTTTTTGTCGAAATCAACGCCCCATGAAATCAATTCCTTTATTTGGGCAGGAGCTTCGGTAACGACCTTCTCTACGGCGGCGGGATCACTCAGCCAGTCACCGGCAACCATTGTGTCATGGATATGTTTCTCAAAATTATCAACTTCGAGATTGGTGACCGATGCGACTCCACCCTGGGCAAGCGCTGTATTAGCTTCTTCAAGCTGCGACTTGCATATTAATGCTACGCGTCCGGTATGGGCGACTTTCAGTGCGAAACTCATTCCGGCAATACCGGAACCGATCACAAGATAGTCATATTTATATGTCATTTTGCTTGTATTTTTATAGCGATGCAAATTTAATCAAAAAAACAATTTTACAAAAAAAGTGCTGCACCTATTTATATATAGTTTATTATGGCATTACCATAAACCGCCACCCGTAAGTAGGGACGCACGGCTCGTGCGTCCGCCGCCAATAAGTTGATTATCAGCGGATTGTAGGGCTGCTACGTGGAGCAGCCGGGTATAATGACCATCATCCTGAAGTAGGGAAGCACGGCCCGTGCGTCCGTCGTCAATACACTGATCCTCAGCGAATTGTAGGGCTGCTACGTGTAGCAGCCGGACCCAATGACCATCATCCTGAAGTAGGGTACGCACGGCTCGTGCGTCCGCCGTCAATACGCTGATCATCAGTGGATTGTATAGCTATATGGAACGTCCGCCGTTACGCCAGGAAGCGTCGGAGACGCTCAACATTCCTAACCCCGGGTGCA
>CAZHHF010000167.1:0-4561 GCA_964531905.1 uncultured Bacteroides sp. | reverse complement strand
AAATAGGTATATTATCCGATACCCATAGCTGCTGGGACGATCGCTTCGCCATCCATTTCAAAGATTGCGACGAGATATGGCACGCAGGCGATATAGGCGACATCGATGTGATTCGACGCCTTGAGAATGTAGCACCGATAGTCAGAGCCGTGCGAGGTAACATCGACCACGGTCAGGTCGTAAGGCGCTGCAAGGAGGTTGAACAGTTCACCGTAGAAGGTGTGAACGTGTGGATGACCCACATCGGCGGCTATCCCGGACGTTATGCCCCGGGGGTGGAACGTCAACTCTACGAAAACCGGATAAAACTATATGTTGCAGGACATTCCCACATTCTGAAAGTTATGCCTGACCCACGGCTCGATCTGCTGCACATCAATCCGGGTGCGGCCGGTTACCACGGGTGGCAAAAGACACGCACATTGGTACGTCTAACAATCGACGGACCCGAAATAAAGGATCTCGAAGTAATAGAACTCGGCAAATTAAAGATTTAATTATGAAAACATTAACATTTGCATTAATCGCAATAATAACTGCCACGGCAATTTTCACCGGATGCAAGACAACCGAAGAGAACTATCGGGCGGCTTACGAACTGGCGACAAAGAAAGATAATTCAGGAATAGATTCAACGATCTATTCACGGATCAGAAGAGAGGCCCGTCCACAGAAAGTGGTGATCGACGGCGATACCATAGCAATGCGGTCGGAGTATGTAAAACTTACGCCGGGTTACCGTGAAGGGATCGTTTTCGGTCCCTATAATGTGGTGATCGCGCAATTCAAACAGTTGTTCAACGCAAAATCGGTTATGAAACGCGCCATAGAAGCAGGTTACACAAATGCGTTCATCGTTGAGACACGCGAACCCCTCTACTATGTTGTGGCCGTTTCAGTGTCGACTCCTGCCGAAGCCCGCACTCAACTCGAGAAGATCGAGGTCAATCCGCCTGTAGTACAGAAAGATCCGTGTCCGTTCATCCTGAAAAAACGATAGACCGGCAATGAAGATTACCCGACGCGACATTTATCAACTTCTTAACTCCACCGGCCATCATAAGCTGTTGGGCGACTGTTACAACGGCTATATGATGCTGATGATATTCGTCAGCATCATTCCGCTCATGTTCATCGAGCAGCGACCGGTATTCAGGATAATCAACAGCATCACCGTTGTAGCCTTCATCATCGACTACATCGGTCGCTGGGCCACTGCCGATTATGCTCTCCAACGCGGTTGGAAATCATTTATCCGCTATCCATTCACCCCGATGGCGATCATCGACCTGCTCTCGATTCTTCCGGGACTGAAGGTAATCGATCCGTCATTCAAACTGTTCCGTCTGACGCGTATCTTCCGTATCTTCATCGTGCTGCGCCTGTTCCGGTACTCCCATCAGGTGATGCTGTTTCTCTCCATCTTGAAAAAAGAGAAATCAATTTTGCTGACAGTGCTGTTTCTCGCCGTGTTCTACATTTTCATAACAGCCATAATAATGTTCAATGTGGAGCCGTCGATCAATCCGATTACCGGAAAAGAGACTTTCCATTCCTTCTTTGACGTGCTCTACTGGGCTACGGTAACATTGACAACGGTTGGATACGGTGATATCTGTCCGGTAACCGATGCCGGTAAATTCGTATCGATGATGTCGGCAATCTTCGGAGTAGCTATCATAGCGTTACCGTCGGGCGTAATCACGGCAAGCTATCTCGACGAACTGAAGAAAAATAAAAAAGAATAATAATTCATAAATCTGCAAAAACGATAAAACCGATAATGTCAGGATTACAGAAAACCAATGCAGCCCGTCTACTCGACCGCGCCAAAATAGCATATCGTCTCGTTCCCTACGAAGTAGATGAGAATAATCTTGCGGCAACCCATGTCGCCGAACAGCTCGGCGAAGATATCGCTCAGGTGTTCAAGACTTTAGTCCTTCATGGCGACCGTGCCGGTTACTTCGTGGTCGTTGTTCCGGGCGATGCCGAAGTCGATCTTAAAAAAGCCGCTAAGGCTGCCGGTGACAAGAAAGTCGATCTGATCCCGATGAAAGAATTGCTTCCGTTAACCGGATATATCAGAGGCGGATGCTCCCCGATAGGGATGAAAAAGCAGTTTCCGACCTTCTTTCACAGCACGGCAACCGATTTCGACCGTATTTTCGTAAGCGCCGGTGTGCGCGGGCTTCAGTTCGAGATCGATCCGACTGACCTTATCAAATTCACGCGCGCTGAAATAACAGATCTTATCCATAGTGACGATGAAGAATAGATTCGGCAACATTTTTTCGGTGACCACATTCGGTGAGTCGCACGGTCCGGCGATAGGTGGTGTTATCGACGGCATGCCTGCAGGTATAAAAATAGATACCGATGCAATCCAGCATGAACTCGACCGACGCCGGCCAGGTCAGTCGGATATAACAAGCGGACGCAACGAGAAAGACCGGGTTGAAATTCTGTCGGGACTCTACGAAGGAGTCACTACCGGGCAACCTATCGGCTTCATAGTGAGAAACAATGACGCCCGATCGGCTGATTATGATCAGCTTCGCGACATCTACCGTCCGTCGCACGCCGACTATACCTACACCGCAAAATACGGCATAAGGGATCATCGTGGTGGCGGACGCTCATCGGCACGCGAAACCGTGTCGCGGGTTGTAGCAGGCGCGTTTGCCCGCCAGGCACTCGCTACCGTCGGTATAAAAGTGAATGCCTATACTTCACAAATAGGCGATATACGGCTGAATATTCCTTACAACGAAATAAATACGGCGCTGACCGACACAAACGATGTGCGTTGTCCCGATCCAGCCATCGCATCGCGTATGCATGATCTTATAATGAAAATCAAGAAGGAAGGCGATACTGTCGGGGGGATAGTAACCGGAGTGATCACAGGCTGTCAGGCCGGACTCGGTGAACCGGCTTTCGGTAAGCTGCATGCCACTCTGGCTGCAGCCATGATGAGCATTAACGCGGCAAAAGGGTTCGACTACGGCATGGGCTTCGACGGCGCAAGGATGCGCGGGAGCGAGACAATAGACCGTTTCATTGCCGGAACCGACCGAAAGATAACTACCGTCACCAACAATTCGGGAGGGATTCAGGGGGGTATCTCCAACGGAGAGGATATTTATTTCAGAGTGGCTTTCAAACCTGTGGCAACCCTCATGCAGGAGATAGAGACCGTTGACCGCAACGGGAATAAGATAATCCTCAGCGCAAAAGGGCGCCACGATCCGTGTGTAGTTCCCAGAGCGGTTCCTGTTGTCGAAGCGATGGCAGCGATCACCGTTCTCGACGCATGGCTCTCGAACCGAACCATAAGAATGATTTAAATGGGACGTCATTACAAGGATTATGCGACGTGGCTTGCCGAACGGTTTCCGTGGAAAATGCAGAAACTGACTGTAAACGCGCGTTTTACATGTCCTAACCGCGACGGTAGCAAAGGACGCGGAGGATGCACCTACTGTAACAACGCCACGTTCAGTCCGGCATTTTCCGACCGGTTCGATCCAATCGGGGTGCAACTCGAAAAGGGGAAACAGTTCTTCGCGCGCAAATATCCCGACATGCATTATCTTGCATATTTTCAATCATATACCAACACTCACGACAGCGACATCGACAAGCTTATACGACTTTACGAATCGGCACTTGACATTGACCGCGTCGAAGGTGTAATCATAGGCACACGGCCCGATTGTATGCCCGACGAGCTGCTCGAACGACTTGCAACAATCAACCGTACGCGCGGCAGGATAATATTGGAATACGGAGCCGAATCGGCTCATAACGTCACCCTCTACCGGATAAACCGCTGTCATACATGGGAGGAGACCGTCGATGCGGTGATGCGTACACATTCAGCCGGGATCGATACCGGACTCCACCTGATTCTCGGGTTGCCCGGGGAGACCGAGCAGATGATGCTCGAAACTGTGGATAAGGTTTCGGCTCTACCGGTCGACACTGTCAAGTTCCACCAGCTGCAGATTGTTGAGGGGACGCGGATGGCGATGCAGTATCGCGCGGGGGAACTCGACACACCGCTGTTCGAGATCGACCGTTATCTTGCCCTGTGCCGACAGATCATCCTGAGGTTACGCAAAGATATCGCAATCGAGCGGTTTACATCGCAATCGCCTGCCGAGCTGCTGATAGCTCCGCGGTGGGGGATGAAAAACTACGAATTCACGAACAGGCTCAACAACATGCTTGACAGTGTATTCCGATAAGTTGTGGTGAACTTGACATTTTTATTCTGCCGATGTAAAAAGTCGCAGATTTTTATGTACTTTTGTAATACTGAACACTTGCAGAGCCTTAGAGAGGGTAATGTGGGTGGGATATAATGACATTAAAAAAAAACGTTTATCAACGTTTCTGTTTTGACCAATTGAAATCTGGCAGTTTCAAATCTTCATCAAGGCAGTAGCAATGGTAGATGTTCATGGTTATGTATATATCATTCCAATAGTTTTGCGTCGAGAGACAACTATAAGCTATTGGTGTATATCTGCATATACACGTGGGCTCTGCACAT
>CAZHHF010000166.1:0-4565 GCA_964531905.1 uncultured Bacteroides sp. | reverse complement strand
CAAATATCAATTTACATTTGAAAATCTGCGCGATCAAAACAATAATACAATACAAACCGGAGAGATAAACTTCTGGCACAGCAACTCCTCAACACCAGCCTGGCAACCACATACCGAATTCGGCGGAGACAGTGATGTAAAAACCGAAATAGAACTTACATCGGCTGCGATTATGCTTGTAATGGACTGCTCATCATCGCTCGGGAACTCTGATTTTGCAAAACTTAAAGAAGTCGTAAACTCATTAGTAGATCGCCTTTCCGACAAAAAAAGCGGTATAGAGGATAATATTACAGCTGACGATGAAAATACTCCTGAGGAATACTATAATTTACAAGGCGTACGCGTCAACAATCCATCTAACGGAATATATATTTACCGAAAAGGAAGCATCGTAAAAAAGATCTATGTGAAATAATAAGAACCTTTATTCCATAATACAAGTGAGAGGCCTTGAGTATTGATGGTCTCTCACTTTCTTTTTATATGAAAGTTTGAAAGTTTTTTAGCAGATTTATCCTGATTTTCAACTCCTAAATTTTGCCGAATGGAAATAATGCACTAACTTTGCGGTTCATAAACCGCACACTTATCACGTTGAATAAAAAATAAACTTATATAAAAATGGCTAATAAAAACCACTCAGAAGAGCATCTTAACGGTATCGATGAACTTAACGATAACCTTACATCGGTCACCGAAAAAGTTCAGAACAATCAGAAAATCATCGTATGGTGTTCGCTTGCAATCGCTGCAGTTGTAGCTGTAGTGCTTGTTTACATCTACCTCATTCATGAACCCGGCGTGAACAAAGCCAACGATGAAGTAGGCAAGGCCGACATTCAGCTCGCCCTCGGAAATGACTCAGTCGCTATGGCACAATATATGTCGGTAGCCGACAACTACGGCCACGATGCAGGAAACCGCGCCGCACTTCAGGCTGCATGCCTCCTCTATCAGAAAGGTGAATATGAGAAAGCGCTCAACTACCTTGACAAATTCTCACCCACTGAAAGCCTTATCGGCGCAGCCGCATACTCACTTAAGGGTGACTGCTACGTCAACCTCGACAATCTCGACAAGGCAGTTTCTGCTTACAAGGATGCTATCTCGAAAAGCGATAACAGCGCTCTTTACACTCCGTTCTTCATGATGAAGCTCGCACGAGTTTACAGAGAACAGAAAAACTACTCGGCTGAAGCCGCCCTCTATCAGGAAATCCTTAACGACTACCCGCAGTATGGCGCTGCATACGGCATAGATATTGAAAAATATCTTAACCGTGCAAAACTTCAGGCAGAAAACAAGTAATTGAAATTTCTGTAAAATATTCTTTGCGGGATTCGACAGTCGCAAGCTGCCAGATCCCGCATTTCCTATCTACCGTTTTCAATGAAACAAGACAATCTCGAATACCTTCTGACACAATCTCCGGGACGACTGCTATGGGAATACAGCATACCGGCCGTCGTAGGAATGGTTGTAATGGCGATCTATAGCATTATCGACCGAATGTTTGTTGGCCATGTTGTCGGTCCCGAAGCGATCGCCGGACTCACAATCACTTTCCCAGTAATGAACGTGTCAACGGCAATCGGAGTTCTTGTGGGTGCCGGTGCTGCGGCAAGGTCGTCAATATTACTCGGAAACGGAGATATAAAAAATGCCTATTATGTTTTAGGCAACACTCTCACATTGACCGTGATAAACGCCGCTGTCTATCTGACACTGTTGGCAATATTCCTTGACGATATACTGATCGCTTTCGGAGCCAGCAAAGCTACACTCCCTTACGCACGCGAGTTTATGGTCTACATCATCCCCGGAATGTTCCTGATGAACCTCACATTCAGCCTCAACAATGTAATGAGATCATCGGGCTACCCCACCCGAGCGATGGTCACGATGCTGATCAGCGCCGGCCTCAACATAATTCTCGCACCTTTATTTATCTATGTGTTCGATCTTGGCATCAAAGGAGCGGCTATGGCTACTGATATCTCGGTATTCATCTCCATGCTGTTCGTTATGCATCATTTCTTTGACAAAAAAAGTACACTTCATTTCAAGAAAGGGATCTACAACCTTAAATGGCATATCGTGATAGGCGTAGTCGCAATAGGCGCCGCCCCGAGTATTGTTAATGTAGCAAGCTGTCTGATCAACGTGATCATCAACAACACTCTCTATAGTTACGGTGGTGACAATGCTGTTGCCGCAGCAGGTATATTCACAACCTACGCATCTATGCTCGTTGCCATAGTAATAGGTATATGCCAGGGTATGCAACCCATCATAGGTTACAACTATGGAGCGCGCCGTTACGACCGCTTAAAAAAAGTATTCTGGCTTGCTGTAGGAGCGTCGACCGCCATCACTACACTCGGATGGATCATAGGACTCTCATTACCTGAGAGTATCGCGAAAGGATTCACCGATGATGCCGCACTTATAGGCGTTACTTCCAATGCGCTGTCTATCGCAATGATTACATTCTGCATGGTCGGTTTCCAGATCGTGTCAACCACATTTTTCCAATCGCTCGGACTTGCCGGCAAATCAATCTTCCTCGGGCTTACACGTCAGGTTCTGTTCCTGATACCGCTCCTGTTCATCATGCGCGATCTCTATGGACTCAATGGAATCTGGGCTGCATTCCCATCAAGCGACACGTGTGCAACGATAGTGACTACGATCCTCATAGTCCAGCAGATCCGTAAGCTAAAAAAAGAAGAACAGCTCTACATCACTCAGCAACATGCTGCTGAAACAGCATCACAACATCCCTGAGGCTCGTCACTTCAGCATCGGCATGAGGAGAGTTCACGCCTTGACCATCGCGATTGAAATATATCGTCTGCCAACCGGCTGCTGCACCGCCCGCTATATCAGTTGCGGGATTATCTCCTACGATCAAGGACTCATCGGCTGATGTACCGGCTTTAGCCACAGCATAATCGAATAGCCTTCTATCTGGTTTATTCACCTCTATTTCATCGCTGAGCACCACACAATCGATCATATCGGCTATGCCGGATGATTCCAGTTTACGGAATTGAACTTCCTTAAACCCGTTACTGATAATGCCGATACCATATCCGCGATCCTTTAGACACTCCAGAAGTTCGCGGGCATAAGGCACGAGTGTCGAATGACGGCCAAGAACATCAAGATAATCATAATGAAGCAGCGGGGTAAGCCTATTTGCCTCCTCTGATGTTGCACCGGCTTCGAGCAATGGCCTCATAAATCGTTCACGCTGAAGAAATTCGCGTGACACTTCACCGGTGTTATATAATTCCCACAATGCATGATTATGACGCTGATAGCACTTTTTCCAATCATCGACATCGCTGAAAAAGCGATCAAGATGATGTTTATGATAAATTGATGCAAGCGAATCCAATGAATTACCTGCAAAATCCCATAGTGTATCATCAAGGTCAAGCCATACGAATTTTATTCGGCACAAATCAATCGAGGTCATTTATTTTCCACCATTTATAAGAGATGTTTTCATCATCGGTCACATCCATATCCGATTCGATTCTGCGAAGGACGGCAACCGCACGCAACGTAACCGGAAGAACTACTATTTCATATACCGTTTTTAGAAGCGCCTGAGTCACAATCAGAGAGATGATTGTTGACCACGGGAATACCCCTGCGAATGCAATCGGGAAGAATATCACTGAATCCACGCCCTCGCCCCATAGTGTCGATACAATGGCCCGGAGAGAAAAATTCTGCCTACCCGATGCACGCTTCATCCGGCTCATAACGTAGGCATTAACCATAGATCCGCTCAGAAATGCGGTAAAACTTGCAAACATTATTCGAGGGACACTGCCATATATCATTTCCATTTCATGCTGGCAACTCCAGTCATTACCTCCGGGAAGAGCTATCGCTATCTGAAGCATCACCGACACGAGCAAGCTCGCAGCAAATCCCATCCATATCGTAAGACGCGCCTTGCGGAAACCATAAATTTCCACAATGCAATCATTAATAATATATGAGATAGGAAAAACGATAAAACCGGCAGTTATGGTAAACCACCCTACGTCTACAGTCTTTATTTCAATAAGATTGGCAATAATAAGGCACACACAGAACAGCGCCGACAGCAAAAGAAAAGATAAACTGAATCGTGTATTGTTCATTGTTCTTGTTTTTAACGAGGTAGCAAGCACTCGGAGTTATTTTTTTTGCAAAGATAACTGTTTTATTTTAAATAATCAGCGTTTACGCAACTCCCAGAACGCCACAGCCGCCGCAGCTGCGACATTTAACGAGTCAACGCCATGAGCCATCGGTATTTTAACCGTATAATCAGCATCTGATATAACATTACGGGCCAGACCATCACCCTCAGTCCCCATTACTATGGCGAGCCGCGCTTCCTCTCTCAGAACCGGATCATCGATCGATACCGAATTATCGGTCAATGCCATAGCAACCGTTTTAAAACCGAGTGAATTCATAGTTGATTGCATATCATCAATCCATGTCCACGGCACAAGAAACACTGACCCCATCGACACCCTTACAGCCCTGCGGTT
>CAZHHF010000165.1:0-4619 GCA_964531905.1 uncultured Bacteroides sp. | reverse complement strand
GATGGCGCACATCGCGGTCTTCCTTACTCAGAAACGGCAGGAATGACACCGTGGTAGATAATGACGCATAAGCCCGCAGACCATCCAATCTCCGGAGTTCGTTCGTCTGAGACCTCACGATGCGTACCATCGCGCCTATCGGAGCCGAAACGTTGCGATAGCAGTGTGTCTTGCCGCTCCACGGCGAACCGTAGGCCATCGCAGTGCCGTCGGCCGAGAAGCGTATCACGGGGTTATCGTCGTTCATCCGTTCCGCGCCCGGAATGTTCGCCAGCCAAAGGGCTGCATGCGTGCTCTTGCCTGTTCCGCTTCTGCCTTGGAACAGATATGCCCTGCCATTGTACAGTATTGTCGAGGAGTGAACCAGGAGGGTTCCGTTGCCGGTGGTCGCGAGCATATAGGCTATCATCAGCGCATGGGTCAGAAAGTACGGGTCGGTTGTGTCCTCCGCGGGTCTGATCAAAATCTCGGCCCGGTCGCGACTGGGCGACATCATCATCCACACGCGTCGCCGGCCCTCCCCGATGTGCTTAAACTCCATCACGAGGCTGCCATCACTCTTACGCGCGGCGCGCGCGATAATGACATCAATACCTTCGTAGGCAGGTTCATATATCATCTCGCTTTCGCTCTCGGGCAATTCGTCTACAGTCCGAATCTCCACGTCGAGCACAGGCTCCATAGGTTCGTCCGTCGCAAACGGCGCGTAGCGCGATTCCAAACCCTGCCATGCCGGCAGATCGTCAGGCACTGAAAAACTGAGCGCATTACCTCCGACCAAATATTGCTTCTTCATAATTATTTTCGTTTTCTTCTGAATAATGACATTACACGTACACGAACGCCGTTCGCGTGGCCGCGCATGAGATAGTACACGCGTCTCACGGGCCACGTCACCGCCCATACGCGCGAATAGATTCGATATGCCCGATCCTCGACTGTAAACCGCCGCGCCGGTATGACATACCACGGACGGAACCCAGATAGACGGTGAACCTCGGTCACGCGGCCTATAATGCTGTCGCGGGTCACGGTCTCGGTCGCAAGACAGTTGTCTCCACGGGTGATATACACGCTTTGGCCATCTGCCTCTTTAATCTCCACAAGCCGATGTACAATATTTATCTCATGGCCACGCCGGTTCTCCCTGAACATCAGTAGACCGCCCGGTTTCGGATCGTCGTCGAGAGGAGCGACCGCAACACAATGTCGTCCGCCCCAGATGAGAGGGCGCATACTCGTGCCGTGGGTCATCGACAGCCCGAAGCCATTCTGCTCGAGCATCGAGCGTCGGGATTCTACATAGTCCATATCGTTTGATTTTATAAATGTTCGCAACTAATGAAGCGAGAGAGCATCCGGAGGATGCGGGGATGATAGCAACCCCACGTGCTAACGTGGGGACAGACGAACTCATGAACAGAGAACATCGAAGATGTGGATTTATGAGACATAATAGATTGCATAAGATCGCTTCTCCGAAGCTGATTTATATTTCCTTCTTCTCCTTTCCCCACGTTGCACGTGGGGTTTCCAACAATCTCGCAGCCTCCGGCTGCTCTGCCGCGAAATGTAGGGACGTTTTTATAAACGTCCCCAGCGTAAATTACTGAAATTCTATGTGGACGCATTGAAATGCGTCCCTACATTCCGTTACGCGAAGTTATGAATATTTTTTCAATTGTGCAACTGAGAGAGGGGAACCGTACATCTCATTAATTAAAAAAACGCTGACCGAGAAATCAGTCAGCGTGTTTATTCTATTTATTGGGCGAATTTATCAGAACTCACCTTCCCAAGGATTGGGGTTGATACCAACAATTTCGCTACTACCTCCTGTAAGGAAAGATCCTTCGAGGATGAGGTCCATTTCTTCAAGATTAGGCTTTTCGTATTTCATCGTTATAATAATTTTCTGAGTTATTTGATATTGTTGTTAAGTTTTCCGGTTTCTGTAGTGGACGCACGAGCCGTGCGTCCCTACAGTGAGTCCGGGAGGGGGGGGTACTCGGATCAGTGATTATTTAACGAGTACTTTTTTACCCATTACGATGTAAACACCCTTAGCGAGGTTTACGCTGGTAGTACCGGCAACAACGTCAACGTTTGCGGCTACACGGCCATCGAGGGTGTAAACTGCTACGTTACCGCAGTCAGCAGAAGCGTTGATGATGAGTTCGCCCTGACCGCCTACTACTTCGAGACCTTCAGCGTCGTTGGCAACATCTTCTACACCTGATTCTTCATTTTCGCCACGTACAACGATGCGAAGGGGTGCCGAGGTGGGAGCAACTTCGTCGAGAGCAATAGCCATGGTAAAGGGAGAGAAGGTAGCGTTTTCACCAGCCAGCTGGAATTCACCGTTTCTAAAGCCATAGACTTTATCTTTGCTATAGTCGCTGAGGATTTCTGATGCATTTGCTTTTTTCAGGAGACCGTAGCTCATGCCCGAGCCTTTGCTTGTACCTTCTACAATCTGTTTTGCATCGGTTTTGGCGATCTGAGTTGCAGAAGCAACACCGGTAAATTCAACTGCGGTTTCAGCATTTACAAGTACAGGAGTATAAGCGTCAACAGCTTCTGTTACAACAGTGAAGTACAGCTCTTCACCTTTCTGTTCGTCAAAAGTTGCAATTTTAGCGCCTCGGAGGATTTCGCTGCTGATAGCGAAGGGAAGACAAATAGTGCCCTTGCCGTTAAAGCTGTGTTTGTATTCAACTGAAGCAGCGTTGATGGTTTCGGGGCAATAGAAAGCTGAGCCGTCTGTAATGACAACTTTAGAAGCCTGATTATTGTAGAAAACGTTGGTTACGCCTTCTGCATTGAGAAGGTCGCCGGTAGCCGACTTAACGAATGCGTTGGTGGCAACAGTAAGAGCACTATTGGCATCTACATCGGTAAATGAGCCTGCGGCGTAAGTGACATAGTGCTGAACAGGTTCTTCCGAGGGAATAGTAGAGTAAACATCAACGCTGTATACACGGTTAGCATCAGTACCTTTTGCAAGCTTGCCATTTGCAACACCATAGAAGTTACGTCCGGCGTAAGCGAGTTCACCGAGTGACATATTCTCAGTTGCAACACCATTACCGTTGTAGTAAGTACCGGAGTTGTTGTTCCAAAGAGCTACATTGTCAAAATCGGCACCATTAGAGCTGGTTGCGAAAGAACCATTTACTGATACCATGCTGAGTTCACCTGTAAATTTGGTGAATACAGAGCCATTTTCGGGGGCGTTAATAGTCCAACCATTACCGATAATAGTACCGCCATATGCTGATGTAATACCTACACTTGCATTTACGTCGGCCGTCAGAGTGAGGTTGTTATAGGCTTTCTGGTTAGTCAGTGCGGTATTATAGTTAGCTTCTGCAGTATTTACTTTATCTAAAGCGGCTTGATATGCGGCTGTATTAGCAGTTTTTTTGCAACCAGTTTCAGTAGAAAGGGTATTGTTAAGGAAGTTAACAATAAGGTTAGGAATATCTTCCTGCTGAGCTTGCGTATAACCGGTAACTGCACGAGGATTAGCACCTGTATATTCTATGTCACCGTCCTTTAAGTCTGAGCCAAGATAGACAGATACTGATGTAACCTTAACCTGTTTGTCATTTAACGTAGCTTCAGGAGAAAGTACATCTTTATAGAAATCAGCTATAGTTGATTCAGTATAGTCATCAACTTTTGAGAATGCAACGTAGAGAGAAACGTTACCACCTTGGTTTGTATTAGCTTTATACCAAATTTTAGGTGTTGCCGGCGCAGCTGCACCCACATTGTCATACCATCCATAGTAAGCTTTTTGGAAAGTAGTCGCTTCCGCCTGAAGGTCAGAGAGCCACTGAACAGGCACAGTCTCTGATTTGGGATCAATACGACTAGCCTCATTCTGAGCCGTTGTTACAGCCTGCTGAAGAGCATCGAGGTCAGCGCCATTGTTGTTGAGGTAACTTACGACCTCCTCCCAGGTTTTTGTTTGGCCATTACCCAGGGTCACTCCACCCTGCGCGAATGCATTTGCGCTTGCACAGAGCAGTGCGGCGGGGAGTACGGTTTTAAGAGTACTTTTCTTAAACATAAATTAATTAATTTGATTAGTTTAATAATATAAGGTATATGTTATCTGTCGTAGGTGATGAACAATTTGGCGCAAAATTACAACCGACTTTTATTTCCACAAAGAGTTTTAAGATTATTTAACGCGAAAAGAATTTACACACTCGCCATTCAACGGAAAAGCCATACATCCTCTCCCTCATCGGGTCGGATGGGGAGGATGGTGGTGCAGAAGGGAGCGATGGCGGAGCGGTGGTGGGCGATGATGATGATGGTGGATGTCGGGCAGTTTTCGGCCAGGCGCCTCATCAGCGTGGTGGCGGTATCGGTATCGAGGGCACTGTTGAATTCGTCGAGCAGCAGAATCGATCCGTCGCGCAGGAGCGCGCGAGCAATGGCGATTCGTTGCGCCTGGCCTTCACTGAGTCCTCCACCGGCTTCGTCGCATGATGTGTCGAGGCCGAGGGGGAGGTCGAAGACGAAGTCGGCGGCGGCGATGTGGAGAACTCGGGCGAGTTGCGCGTCGGTGGCTTCAGGCGCGGCAAGGAGCAGATTGTCGCGGA
>CAZHHF010000164.1:0-4646 GCA_964531905.1 uncultured Bacteroides sp. | reverse complement strand
AGTGATAGCAGAATATTCATTCTTTAAGAATGTGCCGTCAACCTCTTGACCGACTTGCGTACCCTGAGGATACTTGAACTGGAACTGATAAAGCGTCTCGCCCAACCATGATTGACGTGCGTAGGACCAACCTGTTGTAGTGACACCGTTATCGGTGATTGATGACATTTGATCAGGCGCTTGTCGGAAGTAGTAGATAGTCGAGTTATTATGATTAATAGTATTTTCTTCTATAGAAAGTATATTATTTAACTCTTCCTGAGTATATGGATCAAGGATCGGAGCAACAGTGAGTTTCAAGTCACATTTGAGTCCCGATACATCCTGGACTTTTACAATCGCCGTGAATTCTTCAATAGACGGAGCAGCTACAATCGAAATTTTACCTGTAGCCGGATCAATTGATGCATCCACATGGTTGTTATCACACTCTATTGTATAATCACCATTACCCAATGTCACACTTATCTGGTCGTCGATCTTCTGGGTAGTACCCAGTTTAATCTTCAGGTCATACTTCTCATGTGAAAGCTTTAACTCGTCGGTAGTATATACCATTATAGGAAAGCGTTTCAATTCGTTGTTACCGTCGGTTACAACAACACTTGTATTTCCATTGGATTTACCTTCCAGGAAAAGATTCCCTTTGTCATCGCGTATTACCTCGAGGACATCCGGATTAAGTGAATATGCATCGAAGTATTCTGTACCGCTTACGATACTGATCTGAGTACGATTGTCAGCTCCGATTCTAATCTTGTTTACATTATCACCAAGTGTCAGCGGTGTTTTTTCTACAACGGGAACAGGGTCATCATTGTCGGAACAAGATGCGAAACCGCACAACAGGGTTGGGATAAGTGCAACGTAAACGCAATATTTTGTTAGTTTCATAATTTCAATTTTAAAAAGAGATTACCAGTCTTTCTCGTATTTTTTATCACTCAATACCACTTCGTCATCATAGAAAGCATGTGCAAGTTTCACCATTGCATCATCTTGTCCTGATACATTACTTCTATATGGGTCCATAGCGAAAACCATCATGGCACCATAGCCTGCATTACGCATGTTGCGGTAGGTCGATTCCTGAGCATACCATCTGCCCTGAGCGAATTCCATTGACGCGCCACCCATTTGTGACAGAGTCATTCCAGGATAGTTTGACGTATAATCATAATATGAGAAAGAATAGTCAGGCAAGCAATAATTAATGAATGTTCCGGGCTGTACACCGTCAACCGCATTGGCATACATTGTCATTGAGTAACCATAGGCAACGTTCCAGCGTTCGGGCTGGAGCTTCCAAACCTCGTAAGCCAAACGTGACCACGCATCGCGGTTACGGTTAACGAAGCCTTCAGGAGCGGGAGAAATTGGCGAGCAGTACTCATCGTCCCAGAAGATTCCATCGAGTTGGTAAGCATCACACAAAGCCTTCAATTCCTTAGCGAAAAGCTTAGCTGTATTCTCTGCAAGATTGGATATACATGCGCGGTCATGATTACACATAACACCCATTATAACCTTCATACCACGGTCCTGCAGTGGTTTAAGATACTTATCACGATTATCAAGAATGTGCTGAACGTTGGGATTGGCATAGAAGTACACACGACCGGTCTCGGCATTATAATTGATATTACCTGAGAACATCACGAGAGCATCAACCATATATTTACCCGACTTCTGCAGTGTATATCTGAGGTTATTCAATGGGTTGGTGTCATTTACCTCCATTACCGAGAAGATCTTGATACCCTCGTGTACAACACCGTTTTCATCTACCCAGGTCTTGTGGCAATCGGCCAGATTACTGAGGTCTTTTACGAATATCAGTCGGTGACTGCTGCTTTCGGCAACCACTGCTCCGTTAGTACCCTCAATACGCAAAGGAACCGCATATACAGTCTCGCAGTCGAGTGAGCCGTCGGAAGTCAGAGTCATTGATACCGCAGCTGACTTGGTTGTACCGCTGCCAATCGTAGCCACATCTCCGTTACTGAACGATACCATCGACTGGGGAACAGCCTGAAACGAAGTGTTGTTGAGTTTATTATACTCTTCAAGCACTGCGGGATCATACACGAAGTTAACGCTACGTTCATTAGCGGCAACCGAAGTGGCATTGACATATAAATCGATGTTACCGTTGTCGCGGAACTCCATGTGGGAATGTCCGGTACTACCGTTATTGTCGGTAACATAAAGGAGAGAAGTATTGGGATCAGGAATCTCAGGAGCCTGAATGTTCCCTATGGTGACATCCTCCTCGCAGGCAGTGGTAGCTAACGCCACCATTGCCATGAGGAATGAGTTTTTGAAAATATTCATGTATTTCATTGTATGTGAATTTTATTGGTTTTTGCTATTATCGAAAGGTTTACTTAGGGCAGAGTCACTGAATTCCACTTGATATCGCCGGGCTTAGAAGCCTTGCCGGGGAATGTTGCGGGAACGTACATGTCATAGCCGTTAGCATAGTCATGGACGAGGTTGCCTGCGCCTTCGTCAAATTTCCAGTAAGCGACCAGACCGTCGGAGTCGGGATCGACGCGATAGAAGTGGTTGCGCTGGGCGAGGTCAGCCGGGGTGAGGACGCGGTTCCAGATTCGCATTTCGCACATGTCGCCCTGGAAGTCACGGTCGGTATCGTAGGCATAGCCGATGTAGCAGGCACGGTCGGTAGAAACAACGTTCCAGTTGGGTGAGCGGTTGGTTTTCTGAGTGCTGCCTTTCTTGACACCATTGAAGTAGACGTCGATCGCACCTCCGTTGTCAGCGTCATAGGTAAGGGTGATGAATGTCCACTTACCGGTTTCAAGCTGCCATGCGGGGTCGGTGGCGTTGGGGCTTGCCGCAACCTGAATCTGATTTGAAGGAATACCGGCGTCACCGACACGGATCAGCCAGCTGCCTTCGATACCGATGAGGGTTGAAAGGGTGTTGGTGAAGGCGTCGGGGCGGACGAGAACCTCAAATGTCATCTGGCGCATGTTGGCGAGCATCGGGGTCTGACCTTCGTTGACAAAGCGCATGCAGGTGCCGGTCATGTTGCCGACGGTGTTGATAAGGGCTGCACCTCTGAACTCATAGTATCTGGTAGAGCGGCCTTTGACAGCCTCAACGCCTGACCTGACCATCGAGACATGGAGAACACAGATCTGAGTGTCGTCAAGAGCGAGGAGATCCTCGAAGGTGATGGATGCAGCGCTTGATTTCACGGCACCGGCCTTGATGACGGCGGTGTTGTCGGTGAATTCGTAGTTAGCCGCGGGCAGCAATACGGGGTCGCCGCCATAGATAGCCTTGTATTCGGCAAGTTTGTCATCAGCAACCGCATAGGTAACGTAGACATCACTTGCTTCGGGCTGGGCGATTGTCACCGACATCTCTTTGGTCACTACATCTGATTTACCGTTGAGCAGGGTCAGAGCGACCGGATCGAGCGATTCATTCCAGATTTTATTGTTATCGGCGACATTCTCGTAGCTATCCTGACAGGCGGTCAACATGCCTGCAATTGCAATGAGAGAGGCTGCGAAATATTTTGTTTTCATCATTTTTTCAAATGGTCTTTAAGGTAGTTTTATTTGATGTTGGGGTTGGCGGCCTGGATGACGGCACGAACGTGAGGATAGGTGAAGTCCGGATTGAAGTAATCGTTCTGGACGTTCTGCATGCCTACACAAGCAACCTCGGCTCCGTTGAGCCATGAAGCGAAACCTTCCAACGCGTAGTTTCCGTTTTTGAAGTAACCGGTAGTCGTGTCATCAGGATCGGCGCTGACATAGGTAGACATCATGCCGAGACGATCAGCCGGGACTCCGTCGACAGAGGCGAGGGTGAGATAGTAGGTGAACAGGTCAGCATTGGTGGCTGAAAGGCCCTGGCGCACGAAAATCATGTTGAACTCACCGAGGAGATCTTTGTCTTCGATGTTCTGCGGAAGACCGAGGAAGTCATATTTCAGCGAGGGATTACGCTTGTGCCAGTCGCGGGCTGCGCCGAGGAAGACGAGCTGCTGTGCGCGGTAGGCGGTAAGCTCGGCCGGCTCCAAGTGAGTGGTAGCCTTGCCGTCGAATGCGAACATCACACCGTCAAGATTTTTAGCGTCAGCATATTTAAGACCTTCCGAGAGCTTTCCGAGGGTGAAATCCTCGAAAACGGGATCGGCGAGCTCTTCAAGTTTGGCTTCGAGTTCGGCCTTGACGGCTTCGTCATCAGCATCGTCGCGCAGCGAGTAAGCGAGTTCGAGATCAGAGCGATCTTTCGCAAGGTTTTCGCAAACGGAGGTGTGCTCAGCAAGGATGGCATCAAAATCAATCTGATAGATAACCTTCATGCCCTTGTCGGCACGCACGCGGTTGAAGTCGGCCAAAACAGTGGGATGAATTTCGCCGGGAGTTGACACGACGAGCACATCAATCGAGTCGGGCAGCGAAGTCAGTCGCTCGCTCTGGTTGAGAGGTCCGTTTTCCGAAAGCGACACCCAGGCATAGACCTGTGTGTGAGGCTTGGTGCGGTAGGCGCGGAGAGCGGCGAGATACTCCTGATAGTTGGGAGCATTCTCAATGCCGGAGTAATTTATATCAATGTGCTGGGGTTCGGTCCAGTCGTCACATGCGGTAAAGGAGAGGCCCGCG
>CAZHHF010000163.1:0-4674 GCA_964531905.1 uncultured Bacteroides sp. | reverse complement strand
TTCTTACGCTATCATCATTAAGCATCTGAGCGGCAAGCGAGATCGAGGATATAGGGGTCTTGAACTCGTGGGTCATGTTGTTGATGAAGTCGTTTTTCATTTCGGTCAGCTTCTTCTGCCTGAATGTAAGAACAATCGTGTAGACGAAGATTACCAGTAGAACGAATGAGAATGCAAACGACGGGATCATGAACTTGATAGATGAAAGGATGTAGTTCTTTTTATTAGGGAAATACACCTTAATATAGTTCTTTTTTGATGCCGGGTCGTTGGGGAACAGTGTTTTTACAAACATGTTTCCTTCGGCGATCTCGTCGGAAGAATAGCCAGCCGAATGATATAAGATGTATCCGTTGCGGTTTACTATCGCAAATTCAAACGGGACATCGAGGCCGTTGTTCTTTAGCTCGCGTGTCAGATATTTTCTAACGGTAGCAGTGTCGGCACGTTCTTCTATCGGGCGGCTGCTCGACTGGCTGATAATCTTGATAACTACTTCATCGATCAGTCCTTTTTGGTAAAGGTATTTTCCTTTAAGGGCTTCCTGCATTGACTGGTAGTGGTCAAGTATATTTCCAGGGGCAGTCTGTAGCTTAACGATTTTTTCGGCATCACCTTTGATGGTGAGGTTGGCTTCGAGTCCGCTGGATGTAGTGAAGGTATATTTTATACCTCCGAGATGGGGGATGTTACCATCGGCTCTTTCCGAATATATCGAGCTTGATTCTATTCTTGCCTGATCTTCATCGAGAAAATGGCGTGTTTCATCATGTTCAAGGTTTTGGACTACGGTGTAGAGACTCCTCTCAACACCTTCGGCGAACTGGTCATCGCGCATTTTTATCATGTTTTCGAGGTACATGATCTGCATGTAGAGTAACCCGGAGAATGTCAAGGCCATCAATACAGTGAGTAACCAGATTGTCGATTTTTTCATTTTGTTTTGTATATCCGTTGGTTAGGATAAATAAATTAACTTATCTTTATTGTATTAACAATTAAAAACACTCTTTAGTTGTGAGGGAATGTAATTCTTTTGGAATGAATTTAACATTACGCGTCAAAATTAACATAAAAATGTGAAATTAACAAATTATTTTAACAGAATCGTAAGTTAATTGGTATGGCACCCCAGGGATTGTGTATGTTAAGCGTCTCCGACGTTGTTAACCGGGGTGTATATTGGCGGACGCACGAGCCGTGCGTACCCTACTTCCGGGTGGAGGTCATCAGAGACGGCTGCTCCACGAAGCAGCCCTACAATCTAATGATAACCAATGTGTTATCATTGGATGTGGGGTGCTTATTAGTAGAGTTCAAGCGGGTTAATTTTCTGTTTCGTCGACATGTTTTTCGGGTAGGAAGTGACGCAGGAGCAGGTAGCCTCCGATTCCGGAGAGTAATGATCCGACGACGATGCCGAGTTTGGCATGGTCGAGAAGTACCTGGCCTTCGGCTCCCATAGCTCCGAATGAGAGGTTGGCTATGAAGAGCGAGACAGTGAATCCGATTCCGCCGAGGACAGCAACAGAGGCGAGCATTTTCCACGTTGTGTTTTCGGGCATAGGGGCAAGGTGAAGTTTGACTGCCGCCCACGAAAAGAGGAAGATGCCGGTGAATTTACCGATGAAGAGTCCGACAATAATTGCGAGACTGACTCCTTCGATTATTGTGGCCGGATCCATGCCGAGCAGGTATATGCCGGCGTTGGCGAAAGCGAAGAGGGGTATGATGAGGTAATTGACAAGCGGATGGAGCGAGTCTTCGAGATCCTGGAGTGGCGAGATCACTTTGTCGGAAGCTGATTCAACCTGTTTCAGCCAGTCCATCTGTTCGTGGGTGAGGATGGTGCGACGGTTGAGCATCTCGTCGTCCTCGGCACGAAAGCGCGACATGGCGCTACGGATTGACTTGATATATTTCTTTGGAGCATAGACAGGAATAGCCGGAACGCAGAAGGCAACGAGGACTCCGGCAATAGTGGGGTGTATTCCGGAGTTCAGGAAGAGGAACCATACCACTCCGCCGATGATGAAATAGAACATTTTTGTCTGGATCGCCATTCGTCCGCCAATATATAGGACGGCGAGAAGGATTGCCGCGTAGAGGAGGAATATCCATTCAATGTGGGTTGAATAGAATGCGGCGATAACGATGATGCCGCCAATATCGTCGACAACAGCGAGTGTTGTAAGGAATATCTTGAGTGAGACCGGGACTCGGGAGTTGAGCATGGCAAGGATTCCGAGCGAGAAGGCGATGTCGGTAGCCATAGGGATGGCGGCTCCGTCGGAGTAGTTGGTTCCGTGGCTGAAAGCAAAGAATATCAAAACCGGAACCGCCATACCGCCGATAGCAGCGATTATAGGGAGTAGTGCCTGACGGATTGAAGATAATTCACCGACGAGTACCTCGCGCTTGATTTCGAGTCCGATCGTGAAAAAGAAAATAGCCATCAATGCATCATTGATGAACTGAAGCATTGTCATGGGGTGTCCGGCATGACTGAATACGTTGAAATCACCGATCTGGAGGCGTACTTCCCGGTTCCAGAAATCGAAATATGTTTCGTTGATACCAGGAATGTTGGCAACTATAAGCGCAAGTGCGGTAGCGGCGATAAGCACGTTACCGCCCGATGCATAATGGCGAAGGGTCTGTCGAGCTGCGTAAAAGACGTTATGGTGCTGTTCTTTACCATTGTCGGACAGATGGGTATGACTTACTGTGGCTTTCATGTTGAATAGTTAAATTGTTTTTAAAAATTAACAAATGGAGTTTCTTTTTTGTTCCCTCGG
The DNA here is from genome assembly GCA_964531905.1 of uncultured Bacteroides sp. Classification (GTDB taxonomy): domain Bacteria; phylum Bacteroidota; class Bacteroidia; order Bacteroidales; family Muribaculaceae; genus CAJUPY01. The sequence goes on along the minus strand of CAZHHF010000163.1, from coordinate 1,876 downwards.
CCGCATTACATTGCAGTGATGAAAAAAAAGAGTAATTTTGCAAGAGCATATTAACAGGCAAAATAAGAACATAACAGAATGATATATCCTGAGACTTTTGAACATAAAACAGGGTTTGACATAATCAGGAAGCGGGTAGGGGAACTATGTGTGTCGCCCGATGCGACAGAGAATGTTGCCTCGATGAGTTTTCAAACCGACTATGATATAATTACCGAACAACTTGAGCAGGTAAAGGAGATGGTAGCGGCTGTAACTTCGACTGAACGCCCTGAGATAGTTCTGCTCGGCGATATCGGTCACGCGCTGTCGCGTCTAAGAATCGCGGGGACGTTTCTGTCGCCGGTAGAGCTTCTCGACGTGCGCAAGGTGATAAGTTCGGCCGACTCTACGAGCAGCTATTTCTCACGTAGCGGCGATGGTGAGATTCCGGCGACTCCGGCTCTTGCCAGGATTGCCGGCGAACTGACTCCACTTCCCGAAACCCTCAGGGCAATCGACAGGGTAATCGACCGTTATGGTAATGTGAAAGATACGGCATCGCCTGAGTTAGGACAGATACGCCGTGAGTTGTCGTCGGTGTCGGGACGCATCAATTCGATAATGCGTCGCGTGATTTCAAAAGCAGTTTCGGAGGGTTATCTTGAACCTGATACCAATCCGACGGTACGCGACGGCCGCCTCGTGTTGCCTGTTCAGCCGATGCATAAGCGTCATATCTCAGGTATAGTGCATGATGAGTCGGCTTCGGGTAAGACATATTTTATTGAGCCGGCAGAGATAGTGGAGGCGAATAACCGTGTGCGTGAGCTTCAGATTGAGGAGCGTCGCGAGATAACGCGTGTGTTGACCGTTCTTGCCGATTCGATCAGGCCTGATGCCTCGGCGATACAGTTAAATTCACAGATTCTGCTGAAGCTTGACTTCATACATGCCAAAGCGCTTTATGCGATTGAGACCGATGCTTCGTTTCCTCCGGTTAGCGATCATCCCGAGATAGAATGGTATCATGCGATACATCCGGTGTTGCAGAGTTCGCTGCGCCGCCAGGGGAAGGAGATGGTAGCACTCGATATAGCTTTGACGGGTAAAAACCGTATTCTGATAATATCGGGTCCGAACGCCGGCGGAAAGTCGGTGTGCCTTAAAACGGTGGGTATCGTTCAGTATATGATGCAGTGCGGTATGCTTCCAACGTTGTATGACAACTCACGGATGGGCATTTTTGACGATATATTCATCGATATAGGTGATGATCAGTCGATTGAAGATGATTTGAGTACATATAGTTCCCATCTGCGCAACATGAAGCATTTTCTTCAGCGCGGCAAAGGGAGTTCGCTGATTCTGATTGACGAATTCGGTGGCGGTACCGAGCCTCAGATCGGCGGTGCGATCGCCCAGGCAATCCTGCGCCAGTTCAACGAAAAGAAGATGTGGGGTGTGATAACAACCCATTATCAGAACCTGAAGCATTTTGCTGAAGATACTACGGGGCTCGTCAACGGTTCGATGCTCTATGACCGACATTTGATGCAGCCGATGTTCAAACTGTCGATAGGTAATCCTGGTAGCTCGTTCGCTCTTGAGATTGCTCGTAAAACGGGTCTGCCGCAAAGCGTTATCGATGATGCCACTGAGATTGTGGGAAGCGACTATGTGAATCTGGACAAATATTTGCTCGATATAACCCGCGATAAGCGTTACTGGGAGAACAAACGATTGGATATCAAGCGTAAAGAAAAACATCTCGATGAGGTTATCACACGATATCAGTCGGATGCCGAGTCGCTCAGCCAGCAGCGTAAGGTGATAATCGCAGAGGCGCGTGATGAGGCGAGGAAGATTCTGGAGTCGAGCAACGCGTCGATTGAGC
>CAZHHF010000162.1:0-4694 GCA_964531905.1 uncultured Bacteroides sp. | reverse complement strand
ATTAGCCGTATGAATACCTTATTTGAACCGCATTGCACGGCTCGTGCGTCCGCCACCAATAGGTTGATTCCCAACGAATTGCATTGTTGTCTCGCGGAGCCGCCGCCGTTTCACCCTACAGCGTCGGAGATGCTCAACACACACAACCCCACGTGAAACGTGGGGAATTGATAATCAATGGAATAGCGCTTCGGAGATGCGCCACGTTACAAACTATTAGCATCCTTGACCGATGTTTCTGCATGCGGTCAGCCCTAACTCAATAATTATTTTTAATTAGGGTCAATAGCTATCATTTAACGCCGTTTCTATTGCCTCCTCAGGCGTAGCGGCCACATACCATAGCCGTTTTTCGCCCCTACGCATAAATCCTTCTGCCGAAGCCTTGTCGAGCATCGCTATCAGTGGGTCATAATACCCCATCGTATTAAGAATCACTACATTGCCGTTGAATAATCCGAGTTGTTTCCATGTGATGATCTCAAGAAGCTCCTCGAATGTTCCGCACCCTCCCGGAAGTGCGATCGCAGCCCTTGCATTGTCCGCCATAATCTGCTTTCTCGAGTGCATGTCGGGAGTGATCGTCAGCTCGGTAAGCCCGCGATGGTTCCACCCCCGGTCGATCATGAATTGAGGGATCACTCCGTTTACCCTTCCGCCTGCATCGAGACACGCATCGTTGATTGCACCCATCAGCCCCTCGCTGCCGGCTCCGTCGATCAGAGTCAGTCCCGTGCCGGCTATCAGCCGTCCGAGCTGTCGGGCAGCAACAAAATACGCCTCATCGATATCGCTCGACGAGGCGCAGTAAACTGTTATCCCTTTTTGTGTCATTTTGTTACAGATCTAAATTAGACGTACAAAAAACAATTTATTTTTAATTTAGAAAAGTGTCAGCTGAGGATCGAGAAGCGTGAACGACATCCGGTGATACGGTGTTGGACCATATTCGGCGATTGCCCGGCGGTGAGCTTTGGTGGGATACCCCTTGTTTACCTCCCATCCGTAAGCCGGATATTCAGCCGCTATCCGCCGCATGTAACTGTCGCGGTGGGTTTTTGCAAGGATCGAAGCGGCGGCGATGTTGGCATACTTTCCGTCACCCTTGACAAAAGTCGCCCACGGCAGATCGCCGTAAGGTTTGAAACGGTTCCCGTCGACAATCACCGCTCCGGGGCGCGTCGACAACGCGTCGAGTGCGCGATGCATCGCAAGTATCGATGCATTGAGAATGTTTATGCTGTCGATCTCGCTTTCTGTCACGATTCCTACACCCCATGCCACGGCTTCACGTTCGATAATCGGGCGGAGTTCCTCCCGTCGGCGCTCATTGAGTTTCTTGGAATCGTTGATGAGGTCGTTGGCGAAATCATCAGGCAGAATCACTGCGGCGGCGAAAACAGGCCCTGCCAGACACCCGCGCCCAGCTTCATCGGTTCCGGCCTCGAAACGGCCGGGGATATGACAGGGAGGTAGCATTGTTATGCAATTTTAGTATCGCGGCGGAACTCTGTTTTTATTGAGTCGACTACATTTATTATATAGTCACCCGTCTTCTCAAGATCCGACACAAGATCCATATAGTAGATACCGGCCTGATACTCGTAGAGTTTGTCGTTGATATTCTCCACATTGGCGGTGCGGAGCAGGTTGCGCATGTTGTTGAGTTCCCGTTCCTTGTTGTAGCTTGCATTGATGTCGGCCAGATGCGCGTTCTCGATGTTGCGGAGCAGTAGCATCATGTTCGCCATAGCGGCATCCACGAGATCAAACATTGCGTCGAGGTTACGGTAGATCTCTTCAGTGAAATCAACTTTGGCCTGTTGCTTTCTGAGCAGGATCTTTCCGGCACCCATGCAACAGTCGGCGATACTTTCGATCTCCGATACGATATGGAGCATTCCTGCTATATGGCGTTTACCTTCGTTTGAAAGGCGTCCTTCAGCGCATCGGTTGAGGTAACGGGCGATCTCTATCTCCATCCGGTCAGATATATCCTCATATTTCTCGAGACGCGACAGCAGCTTCACGAAGTCATCGCTCCCCTCCTTAGTATGGACAAGGTCGCGCGCCATCACTATCATACGCTGCACCCGTTCGGCAAACACGTAAAGCTCTTTTTCAGCCTGCGCGATATTAAGTTCCGATGCACTGAGCAATCCGGCAGAGATGAACTTGAGCTGGAATTCCTCGTCTTCCTTGTGCTTGGCCGGCACCAACCATTCCACGATCTTCACATAGACATTTGTGAGCCAGATCATTATCGAGAGGTTGATGAGGTTGAACACGGTGTGGAACATCGACAGACCGAACGACACACTTATCTGCATTGCCAGAATCTTGTGTAACGTATCATTGCTTTGCGGCAGCGATTGGTCGAAAAGGTGATTGTAGGTGTCCGGGTCGGTCATCTGCAGGTTTGTCACGAACTTATAGAGTGCTTCGGGGTTCCCTTGACCTATTGCCTCCGTGATCCAGCAGTTGAGATTTACGAAAGGATAGAATATGGCGAGGGTCCATATCGTTCCGAACAGGTTGAAAAGCAAGTGCCCCATCGCTGTTCGTTTCGCCGCCACGTTACCGCTCAGCGATGCGAGGATCGGCGTGATTGTGGTTCCGATATTTGATCCGAGAATGATAGCACACGCCAGGTCGAAATTGATCCACCCTTTGGAACACATTATAAGAGTGATCGCGAAAGTTGCTGCCGACGACTGGATTATCATCGTCAGTACAAGACCCACAAGAGTGAAGATAAGCACCGATGCGAATCCTTTCGACGCATATTCCTGAAGGAACGCAAACATCTCGGGATTGCTCTGAAGGTCAGGTACATATTTGCTTATCAGATCGAGGCCCATGAACAGGAATGCGAAGCCTATCAGAAACTCGCCGATCGACTTGTTACGGCTTTTGCTTGAGAACAACAGCGGGATCGACAATCCTATCAGCGGCAGGGCGAATGCCGAAATGTCGACCTTGAACCCGAATAATGCTATGATCCATGCAGTGAACGTCGTACCCACGTTGGCACCCATGATTACCGCCATTGATTGAGCCAGTGTCATAAGACCCGCGTTCACGAAACTTACAACCATCACGGTTGAAGCCGATGAACTTTGAATCAGGGCGGTGATAAAGAATCCGGTAAGAGTACCGGTGAATCGGTTTCGGGTCATTGCGCCCAGAATGTTACGGAGCCGGTCACCCGCAGCTTTCTGCAGGCCCTCGCTCATTACTTTCATTCCGTAGAGAAACAGTCCGACGGCGCCGAGAAGGCCAAGAAGGTCTAAGATGCTGTAGTTCATCGAAAAAGGATGTAATGTTTATTGCGAAATCTTTTAATTCAGCTACAAAAATAGCAAAAAAACCTGTGATTTTTACATTGGCAGAATAAAAAGTGAAAGTTGCCACAACTTATCTGTCTTTGCAACCATACTCTTGGCACATTTTCGTAAATTGAGGGCGATAAACTTTAATACCTCATCTTTATGGACTGACAACGGACTGTGGGAGGCCTTGACGTCCGCAAAAATAGCGTTTATCTTTGTGTTATTGGACATGATGAGGCCATTCTTTTTCAAAAACATATGGGACTCTTACTCCCGATATGCGTCACCTTATCTTTGATCTTAACGATAATATGGTCTACAACACCAACAAGCTCTTACTTCACTCATAATAAAAGAATATAGTTCTTGATAGGCACATGTCAACGTACCTATCAAGAACTATTTTATGATTGATTAGTCTACATAGATTATCTTTGTTTGTTCTGGGATATAAATGTCTGATCTATTTATTGTTATACCATTTATTTCCCACTTTTTCTTTAGTGTTAGTGTTGAGAGCTGCGTTCCCACATCTGAACAATCCAATGGGTATTCTTCCGAACTGTTTCCTAAATTTGTTTTAGACACATCAAGATTCGTCAGCTGATTGCTGCTGCAGTCTAAGTAAGTGAGGGCTATATTTTTAGATACGTCAAGCTTCGTCAACTGATTGCCGGGACATTCCAAGTTAGTGAGAGCTGTATTTTTAGATACGTCAAGGCTTGTCAACTGATTCCAGCCGCAACTCAAGAGAGTGAGAGCCGCATGTTTAGATACGTCAAGATTCGTCAACTTATTGCTGCCGCAAATCAGGGTGGTAAGAACTGTATTTTTAGATATATCAAGGCTTGTCAGTTGATTGCGACTGCAATTCAATATGGTAAGAGCTGTATTGTTGGATATATCCAGACTTGTCAGCATACTTTTGATGCAATACAAGCCAGTGAGAGCTGTATTTTTAGATACATCAAGGCTTGTAAACTGATTCCAGCCGCAAGACAAGTAGGTAAGAGCTGTATTTTTAGATACGTCAAGGTCCGTCAACTGATTGCTGCTGCAAGACAAGCGGGTAAGAGCTGTATTTTTAGATACGTCAAGGTTCGTCAACTTATTGCTGCTGCACTCCAAGTTGGTAAGAGCTGTATTTTTAGATACGTCCAGATTCGTCAACTGATTCCAGTCGCAATACAAGTTGGTAAGAGCCGTATTTTTAGATACGTCAAGGCTTGTCAACGGATTGTTTCTGCAATACAAGTAAGTAAGTGCTGTATTGTGGGATATATCAAAATTATTCAACTTGTTATCGGCGCAGTTTAATGTCGTTAAATATGCAAAATACTGAATTCCTTCCAGTGAAAAAAT
>CAZHHF010000161.1:0-4705 GCA_964531905.1 uncultured Bacteroides sp. | reverse complement strand
ATTCCCAACGCCTTGTAGCGCTGCTTCGTGGAGCAGCCGTCGTTTCACACAACAGCGTCGGCGACGCGCCACACTCCTAACCTCATGCGAGACCTATGCGCCCTCGACAATCAAGCCGACTTCAAAAACTCTTCAAAAGTCAACGGCTTTAAATTGAGATCCTTCATCACCTTCACCATCTTACCCATCGCTTTCTCTATCGCACCATTATCGGCCTTAAGCAATTTTTCGTCAAACACTGCCCACATACTGTAATCATTGTTATCGAGTTTTGGAAAATCCGAACGACATAGCCTATCGAATTCCTCACAAACCTCATCCCTCATATACATGTTATCGTCATTATAAAAATAGTCAAACACCGTCCCCTCATAATAGTCGAAATAAGTAACAATCACATGTGATCCTCTACGCTTCTTTACCTCACCATCTTCATCAACCACCACTTTATAACGATTGGTATAGACAACCTCAAACTCATAGCCATTCACCCTTACAACAAAATTTGTAGGTGCCTGCATCTTTACAACAGTTGCATCGGGAATATACTTACTGATAAAATCATTCATCGGACCGATTATACGTCGACGGGGCAATATAACGCAATTATATATAGCAAAAATCCAGATAAACGGCAATAGTATGGCATAGATCACCATAACTATCTCAAACATATCAATCCAGTATGATAGCGACGCCAAATTATCAAGGTCATTTATTTTCCTGAGTCCGAATAACATTAATAAAGGAATAAGTTCCAGACTGCAAAGAGTTATTTTGAATATACACATCCACACTGAAGTGAACACGACTTTCGTTGTTCCGCCAAAAAGCAGAGCTGTTATCGTGATTGGTCCAAGATTATCGCCAAAGAAATACTGCGGTTTTCCCAATTTTATCATATTCAATATAATTAAAAATATATAACTCCACCCTGCGCTGCTTCGTGGAGCAGCCGGGTCCAATAACCATCACCAGATTGTAGGGAAGCACGGCCCGTGCGTCCGCCACTAACACATTGTTTCCCAACGCTTTGTAGGGCTGCTCCACGTAGCAGCCGCCGTCCGATGCACACGCGGAGCATCCTAAAAAATTAAAGCCGGAGCATATCACATTGCATATACTCCGGCTTTAGATTATGACTAATGAGTCAGGAAATTAATCCTGATAGAACTGAAGCAAGTTATTTTCAACCTTGTTGTTTCCGAGAAGAATCATGAACAGATTACGGCCTAAAACGCCGGCACCCTGCTGCTGGTTGAAACGAACGCGGTCAACATCGTAGTTGAACTCGCGACCGGTATTGTCAACATTGTTCACCTGGAACACAACTACTGCCGAATTCGATTTGATCGGTCCCTGAAGCTTGCCCTGAGGAGCGCTTGCTACAGCTGCGATAAGTTCCGATTCATTGATCGGGAAACCTGAAACCGAAGGACGGCCGAAAGTAACGTTGGTAGTATCGACTTCGGTATTCATTGCTGCGGCATACTGTGCCACTGAATTACCCTTACCCTGATAATCGGCGAGAAGCTTAGCAGCTTTCTTGTCATTTGCGGCAAGAGATGCAACATACTCGTTAACGGCAGGATCGCTTACCGGAGTGAAACCATTGTCGTAGATGTCATTCAAAGCAACTGCTATGAGACTACCGGTCTGGTCATCACCGTAAATATTGCTCACCTGACCCTTCTTGGCATTGAGCGCCCATTTTACAGCACCGCGGGTATCGGGAAGATTACCTATCGAAAGTGACAGATCATCGATCTGAGCGGGGAAGATATGATAGCCTGCCTGAGCAGCCTGTTCGGCAAACTTAGCAGCCGTATTGTTCTCAGTGATGAAATCGCGAAGAGCCGAGGTAAGACCATTGATGGTTGTCGACGACGGATCAACCTGATAAGTGATCTCAGCCACTTCGTATGTAGTAACAGCGGGAGTATAACCGTTCACACGGAAAACCCTAACCTGCTGAGCATTAGCTGCAGTATCAGGAGTAAAGTAACGGCCGGTTACCGCGTCGGCGATAAGCTCTTTAATCTGAGCGCCATTCTGATCGAGCAACGAAACGGTTGTTTCGGGCTGCTGATTTACCACACCCGGCATATCGTCAGGTTTGCCACCTGCGTTAAGAGCGCCGATGATCGAATCGCGCTGAGCTGCATCGTTAATTGCGAACACTGCGAATTCAAGTTTAACCGAGTCGAGCTGATTCTCATTCTTGGCAAGAAGTTTTGCCAGAGTATAAGTATTGTTGTTGAAAGATAGAAGCTTTGCCTGACCAACTTCAAGAGAATCGAGTGCATTGGCAACCTGACGGCTGTGACCCGATTTCTTGGCAACGACATTGTTAGCGACAAACATACCGCTGAGGCCATCGATACCTTCCTGAGTGTTAAGCAGCGAGAGAGCTTCTTCTACCGACTGCTCAGCCTTGAGGATATCATCCGACGACGGAACGATGTCAACCACGATATAATTCAGTTTGCGAACCGGACGATCAAGACGGAAACGGTTTTTCAACTCATTGTATTTCGCATTGATCTCGGCATCGGTCGGCTTGAACTCGTCACCCGAAAGCGAATTGTAATCAACTTTTGCATACTCGATTTCCGAAGTAGAAGCCTCATCGTCGAACATTGAACGGGCATCAAGCTTGTTTGCAGTGATCGCACCCATGAAAAGACCTGCGAGTTTCTGCTGCTTGAGTTCCTTCTCGATGTCGTTCTCATAATTTATCCAATAGGTCTGAAGCTGCTGAGCAACGTCGGGCGGAAGCTGATACTTACCGGGATTGAAAGCCATATCGTGAAACTGGTCGGGAGACTGGATGCCGAACTGCAGCTGGATCTGCTGAACGAAACCTGGAAGAGCTGTAGCTCCGGTCATTGCCGACGAAAGCTCATTGTCGGTTACAACGATACCCAGACGGTCGAGTTCTTCATTAAAAAGAGCTTCGTAGACCATTTCATTAAGAACCTGCGACTGAAGAATTGCCAGATCAGGAACATTGTAACCCTGATCCTGCATCCGCTGACGGGCGCTCTCTACACGGCTATTGAACTGATGAATGTCGATTTTGTGACCGTCGACCTTAGCAGCCGTGGTACCCGGGCCGAATAATGACCGCGATGAATTGAAGAAGTCACCGAGGATGAACGCGAGCAATGCCACGATGATAACTGTGAACAGTATCACCGATTTGCTTCTGATTTTCTCTAATGTTGCCATTGATATTGATTATTGTTTTTGATTTTCCGTAATAATGAGTGGTTAAAAACGGCGTAAGTAGCCATTTTTAGCGCACAAAGATACATCTTTTTATCGGGTAATCAAAACATTTTACAAAAAGATAGCGCTTTGCGTGTCAATTTTTACACAAATTCTCACTTAGAGCTTGTCCCATAATATCTGTTAGTGCTGAGGCGGTCAGCCATTGAGCCCGAACGTCTCCTTAACCTTATCAACCATGTCGAGTTTCTCCCATGTGAAAAGCTCTACATCAATCACCTTCTCCGACCCGTCGTCCATAACAAACTTCTTGGTGACGGTTCGCGGAGTGCGTCCGAGATGACCGTAAGTCGCGGTTTCAAGATAAATAGGATTACGCAGCTTCAGACGGCGTTCGATTGCCGCCGGACGCATGTCAAACAACTCATTCACACGGCTCGAGATCTCGGCATCGGTCATATCAACGTGGGAGCTGCCCATCGTATTCACATAAAGACTGACCGGATGAGCCACACCTATTGCGTAGGCCACCTGAACCAAAGCACGGTCGGCAACACCCGCCGCAACAAGATTCTTAGCTATATGACGGGCCGCGTAAGCTGCCGAACGGTCAACCTTCGACGGATCCTTACCCGAGAAAGCGCCACCGCCGTGAGCGCCGTGACCACCGTATGTATCAACGATTATCTTACGTCCGGTCAGACCCGTATCTCCGTGAGGACCACCGATAACGAACTTACCTGTCGGATTCACGTGAAGAATAAAATCATCAGGCCAGATCGCCTTGATATCGTCAGGCAAATTCTCCTTTACGCGGGGAATCAGAACGTCGCGAACATCGCGGCGGATGATATCAAGCATCTCCTCGTCGGCCTCAGCCTGACTCTTCCCTCCAACTGGACGTACGAAATCCTCATGCTGAGTCGACACCACGATCGTGTGAACCCTCACCGGACGGTTATTCTCGTCATATTCCACCGTTACCTGACTCTTCGAATCAGGACGAAGATAGCTCACCTCCTCACCGTGGACATTAGTGTAAGTCATCGCCGACTTATCGCGGCGTATCTTGGAAAGCTCCTTGAGAAGAGCATGGCTCAGAGCCACACTCAGAGGCATATAGACCGGAGTCTCGTTACATGCGTAACCGAACATCATACCCTGATCGCCCGCACCCTGCTGCTCGGGATCATCACGCTCCACACCGCGGTTTATGTCGGGACTCTGTTCATGAAGCGATGAAATGATACCGCATGAATTTCCGTCAAACATAATCTCACTGCGGTCATAACCTATTCCGGTGATCACATCGCGAGTAACCTTCATCAGATCGATGTAAGCGCGCGACTTTACCTCACCGGCGATAAACACCTGACCTGTTGTCACAAGAGTTTCACAAGCAACCTTCGACGACGGATCGTGAGCGAGAAACTGATCGAGAACCGCATCCGAGATCTGGTCGGCGACTTTGTCG
>CAZHHF010000160.1:0-4718 GCA_964531905.1 uncultured Bacteroides sp. | reverse complement strand
ATCGATAACTTTCTGTGCGTTCTCTGGACTCAGATACACTTCGAGACGATGACCCATGTTGAACACTTTGTACATCTCTTTCCAGTCGGTTCCCGATTCTCTTGCGATCATCGCGAAGAGCGGTGGAACAGGGAACAGGTTGTCCTTGATGATGTGCTTGTTCTCCACGAAGTGCATCACTTTGGTCTGGGCGCCTCCCGAACAGTGGACCATTCCGTGAATTTCATGACGCATCAGGTCGAGCATCTTTTTTACTACGGGTGCGTATGTACGCGTAGGCGAAAGAACGAGTTGTCCGGCGTTGATATCGACTCCGTCGACTTTATCGGTAAGTTTTACAGTACCCGAATAAACGAGTTCGGCCGGTACGGCATGGTCGTATGTCTCGGGGTATTTTTCGGCTACTTCCTTGCAGAATACGTCATGCCGGGCCGATGTGAGTCCGTTGCTGCCCATTCCTCCGTTATAGCCTTTTTCGTAGGTGGCTGTTCCGTAGGATGCGAGTCCCACGATCACATCTCCGGCCTGTATATTGGCGTTGTCGATCACATGGTCACGACGCATACGGCATGTAACCGTGCTGTCGACGATGATCGTTCTTACAAGATCACCTACATCGGCAGTCTCTCCACCTGTAGAATATATCGAGATGCCTTGTTCACGCAGATCGGCGAGGAGTTCTTCAGTTCCGTTGATTATGGCGGCGATCACCTCTCCGGGAACAAGCATTTTATTGCGTCCGATAGTGGATGATACAAGGATATTATCAGTCGCTCCTACACAGATCAGGTCATCGACATTCATTATAAGTGCATCCTGTGCGATTCCTTTCCATACCGACAGGTCTCCGGTCTCTTTCCAGTAAGCGTAGGCTAATGAAGATTTTGTTCCGGCGCCATCAGCGTGCATTATGTTGCAGTAGTCGGGGTCACCTCCTAATATATCGGGTATGATTTTGCAGAATGCTTTGGGGAAGAGTCCTTTGTCGATATTGCGGATAGCGTTGTGGACATCTTCTTTAGATGCTGATACACCTCTGAGGTCGTAGCGTTGAGTTGACATGTTTATGTTGTTATTTTTATTGGTTTACTATGAGGAAGTAGCATAGGGCGGCCGGTGCGACGAGCAGAAGCGAGTCGATACGGTCGAGGATACCTCCGTGGCCCGGCATTATATTACCGGAATCTTTTATATTTGCGGTTCTTTTAAGAAGTGATTCTACCAGATCGCCCCAAGTGGCCATCGCCGATACGATAACAGCGAGACCGATCATTTTGGTTACGGTCATATCTCCGAAATAGTTGTCAAGGAAGATATGTGCGGCATAGGCAGCGACGATACATACAGCCATACCGCCCCAGAAACCTTCCCATGATTTCTTTGGAGATATTCTTTCAAAGAGTCTATGACGTCCGAGTGTTGAGCCGAAGCAGAATGCACCGGTGTCGTTGAGCCAGATCAGAATGAAGATCCCGAGTACGATATGCGGGGTCGCCACGCTGTTGTATAGAATTACCAACGATGCGAGGGGTAGAGAGATGTAGAACTGTGATGCAAGCGATGTTGCTATAGATGCTATCGGATTGATACTCTTGATATAGAGTGCTGTTATCAATCGGATGATAAGGTAAATCAACGTTGGTAGAAGTAATGATGATCCGGTTTGCGGATCCCATTTTCCACATGTTGCCAGACCAGCGGTTATAATTATAGATGCCGAACCGAGTATGTCGATTATGAGCGGTAGTAGATGGCGGTCGCCTTTCAGCATAATGCGGTGAAGTTCTGTGATTGCCGGAATCATGAGTAGTATTGCAAGTGCAAGGAATGTCCATGTACCTGCGAGGATTGCGGCAACAATAATTGCTACATAAGCTGTTCCTGAAATTGCTCTGACGAGAACGTTGTTCATCTATGCTGTCGTTGGGTTGATTATTTTACTCGTAACTTCTGGCCGATTTTGATGTTATCGCTGGTCAGACCGTTAAGCTGTTTGATCTTGTTGATGGTAGTGCCGTTGCGTTTGGCTATCTTGGTAAGCGAATCGCCTGCACGCACGGTTATAGTAACAGGTTTTGACGTTGATTGAGCCGGTTTCTTTGTTGCTTTTGGCGCTGATTGCGGTTGAACTGTCGGCTTCTCAACCGGTTGCTCCTTGACTTCAGTTGTTACGGTGTCATCGGATGAGACGGTTGTATCATCAGTTTGCGGTTGTTCGCTAACAGTTTCCTCAACGTCGTTTTCATCGCTTTCGGTCTCAGTATTCTGTACCGTTTCTGTTTCTTCATCGGAACGTTTTACACGCGACGTGGTTACTATTTTGATAGTCTGTCCCATTCTCACGCTTTTGATTCCGTTTGCTGCTCTGATCGATGAAACTGTCACGCCATATTTCCGGGCGATCGATGATAGGGTCTCGCCTTTTTTGACTTTGTGATACTGTGTTTTTTCTGTAACGATGTAATCACCGTCGGTGGACACATTCACCTGTGTGCCATCTGACGGTTCTACTGTCAGACGCGGATTATAGAGCTGTGCATCGTGTGCCACGATACTATCCTCGCTGATCAGATAGGAGTAGATCTGTTTTGAAGGTAACACGAGTGAACAGGTTCTGATGTTTCCGGGAATAACGTCCTGACGATACTGTGGGTTGAGAATTCTGATTTCTTCAACCGGAATTTGCAGTATGTCGGCGATCTGTCGGAAATGGACCCTCTTGTTTACGTGAACCGAGTCAGTGATGATCGGCCGGCGTGTGAGTGCGGGAGCTATATTATGCTGGTTATAATATGTCATTACATAGCATGCGGCAATGAAGCAAGGAACGTAACCGCGTGTCTCGGCGGGAAGGAAGGGGTAGATTTCCCAGAAATCTTTTTTGCCTTCACCGGCACGTCGCAAAGCTTTGTTTACGTTACCTGGTCCGCAGTTATAGGCTGCTATCGCGAGTGACCAGTCGTTGTAGATATCGTGGAGCTGTTTTAGATATTTAACTGCCATTTCCGATGAACGAATCGGGTCACGTCGCTCGTCAATTATGGAATTGATTTCGAGTCCGAGGCCTTTGGCTGTAGGCGACATGAATTGCCAGAGTCCGGTGGCGCCTACTCTTGAGACAGCGTCAGGGTTAAGAGCCGACTCAATTACGGGCAGATATTTGAGTTCGAGAGGCATTTGCTCTTTTTCGAGTGCGACTTCAAATATCGGCATATAGTAATTGCTCATGGCAAGCATGTTTTCTACAAGTGAGCGTTTTTTGACCGTGTACATGTCAATATAATTCCTTACAATGGAATTGAACGGCATCTCGATTACAGTAGGCATCTTGCTCAGGCGTTCTATTATAATCTCATCGCTCACCTCGGGTACTTCACGGAAATCAGCGAGTGAGTCGATTCCGGCATAGTTCTTCATATACCAGTTCTGCATCATCTTATGTGTATCGGTCTCGATGCTTTCGGGGTATATGATGGTAGAATCGTTGAGAGATTTATCAAGACTGAGGATCGATGGCATGGCTGCCTGTGTTACTGCAGCGAAAAATGTCATCGTGAGGGTTATGATGGTTCGATGTAACATATCTTGGATCGGTTTATTTGTCAGAAGTTGACTGCCCAGTGCAGTCCGATTGCAGGTCGTTGTCCACGCGCATCCTGTATAAGTGTCGGCACAACATCCATTGTCAGGTCGGGTGATATGTCGAAATGCGCGAGTGATGCGTCCACGTAGGCGTCGACCATAGCGAGGAGATAGACTCCAACCATACAGATTATGCAGAGGTCGCGATTGCGACGATACATGTTCTTACGGCTTTTAAGCACTCCGTTAAGCCAGTTCTTATCAAGGTCTTCTTCTTTGGTCGTGTTAGGGAAGAAGTCCATATAGCTCTTGGTCGACGGGTCGTTATCGGTAAGATCGGCGTAGGCTTTAGTGTAATCGGTGAGCATCATGTTGTTCCAGCTTGTGGCATAGCTGAGACCGAGATATCCTCCGACAATTATCGGGAGTTTCCAATAACGGCGGTTATAGACTTGTCCGAGGCCGGGAAAGAGTGCCGACATCCACACCGCGCGTGTAGGATCGGGATTATACTCTGTGTTTCTCACAATCCACTCCTCATTTGATTGGAGCAATTTCGGTGAATCGATCACGGGAACTGTGTCGGCCTCTGTTACGATCATTGAGTCACCGGTAAATTCCACACGGTCCTGAACAACTTCGGCTCGTTGGTTAAGAGGTTTGCCTAAAGGAATTGTATCGGGGAATTCGAACGGATTCTGTGCCGAAACGTTAAAAGGTGTTGCAGTAAGTGCCAAAATGATAATTGCAACAGCCGTGAGCCGTTGCATAATGGTTCTGTCAAGATTGTGGCGCGAACTGAAAACCATTGCTAATATGTTGAATATCAATTTTTAAACGTTAATTATGCGTCGCGATCATATTTTAATCGCGGCTATCGTTTTGTTTTAGATTGTCAAAGATAGTAATTAATTTGGCAAGTTCCTCATCATTCTTGAACGGAAATGTGATTTTCCCACTTCCCGAACGGCTCATGGAGAATTGTACGGGGGTGTTGAATGTTGTCGAGAGGTGTTGTTTGAGTATGTCGAAGTCGTGCTTGGTGAATGATGACTTCAGCTGTTTCTGAGATGTCCGTGCGTCTTTTCCTGGGGTAAACTGTTTGACCACCTCCACGACTTTCCTGCCTGAGAGTC